>JBDTUW010000352.1:0-5291 GCA_040007555.1 Acidobacteriota bacterium
TCTCGAGAAAGTTGCTTTTCAAGCTGCACATATATCTTGGGGTTAACTGCCGCTTCACCTACTGCAACCCTAGCTTCCGTTGCTTCCGTTGCTCTCGCTGCCACCCGTACTCAGTAAAGGTGTCGAGTATCCGGATTCCTTCCAAATCCTCTTCGGCAATGTTGTAGCTGAAGTACGTTGGATCTTTATTGTCCGGTGGAGCTGTTGGCGATAGGTCCACAGCAAGCGACACAAATAAACTAATCAAAAACATCAGCCCCCCCCTTACTTGAAGACAGGAGGAGCTTGACCGAAAGAGAACCAACGCGAGAAATCCGAGTCTACCTTGCGGCATCGAGTACGATCAGAGGAATAGAGCGTGTTGCCATCGCTTAGGTAAGTTTCTACGCCATCTTGCCCTTCAATATCTATGACTACCAAAAGATGCCCTACCGACTTTGTACCACATGGCTTAAGTTCACCCAGTTTTAACCATTTTGAGTATTTATCCACAAATATTCCATCGGAGCTTTGCATCGTAAATGACGGAGACGATTTGACTTCATCGGCACTGACATTACGCATGGCAGCGAACCCCCAATCTCTGGAGTAGACGCGTATTGACTTGTACTTCGACAGGCCATCCATGCTATCAGCGTGTGCCACCATGCAAACCAATATGCTGAGAATCGTGGAGAGTGTGCGCATGTTCTACTCTATTCAGATTGCCGAGCGGATCGTAGGTGTAGTCGAGTTGGTCGATGACGCCGGCGCCATTGTTCCATAGCATGCGTTTGGCTTGGCCGGTACTCCCCGCGTAGGTATGCGTGCCGGTCATACCATTGCCAAACGTCTCGGCGCTCACGCCACCCCAGGCATCGGCGGCGGTCGCGGTCCGCAGTACGTGGCGGCGTGCCGAAGGCATCGAACCGGCGGCGCTCATTGATCACGTTCGTCGGGAGCCGGTACTCCGCGATCGAGGTGACGATGAACATTCATGTTGGAGTTCGCTCCGCTCACTCCAATCTACGTGCTCAGGGCCATAAAGGTCTACACCGCTCCATTCTCGCGATAAGCCAACCGCACAACGTGACCTCTCCATCCTCCTGAAGCTCGGTTGATTTCAAGAGGCTCCAGTCGATCGTGGCTCATTTTAGCGGACGCTCTCTTTGCAAGAGATAGTTGTAAACCACACAACTAGCAAAGTTAAAAATGAATCGAGTTTGGGTGATTGACATCGACTACCTACGGGGCAGGGTTGTAGAGATAGCCCTGAGCGGGTAGCTACTGCTTCCTATTGGCCAATCCTATAAAATACAGTAGCTCGTCAGAAAGTTCCTTCGTCGCCGCGAACCATCCGCGGTCCCACGCGAATATCTGAAAACGTGGCGGCTTCAACGACTCAACACAAAAGTGCACATTTCTTCTTGAATAGCGCCCATTTTCACCATTCAAAAAAAGGGACGCAACTCGCTCCTCGGCGTCGCGATCAGTCGCGCACGTGGCTGGCGGGGGCATCATCAACACTTCATCCATCTTGTTAAGAAAAGCAATCGATGACAGCAGCTTAAGCCTGGCGTCCAACCCGACCGAGGATGCGACGGCGTGCGCCAAGGCATCTGAGGCATAACCTTCTCCGTCCAGACCGCGGCTTCTGAGTTCAGCTTTTACACTGGCCGCAAATTTTGACTTCAACCATTCGCTTTCTAAGAAATCGGCGACGCAGAACCCATCATCGCCCAGCTCGTACATAGTCAAGTGGTACACGTCCTCCGCTTTTGCTTTTTCCACCAAAGCCTCTCCGAATGCCTTCCGTAGACTCGCTCCCGCCTGTTCGATGGTCTTTGGCTTTGTTCCGCCATAAAAGATGCTTTTATTTATTGTGCACTTAGGTAAAAGATGTATGGCCGGTAGCGTGTCTGCCTCCGATCGGCATGAAATTGCGAATGTGATTAATAGTGGATAAATTAATTTACGCATTTTCCCGTTCCTCGACAATAATTTGGGCTAGGCGTGAAGCAAGAGTCAGCGCCCCCGGGACACAGACTTCTTCCAAGTTGCGCGCCGCCTTTTTTCGGCTTGAACAATTCCTGAAAGCCACCTGAGGGGGTTCTAACGCTAAGCGGAATGTTCACCGACATTCCCGCGTCCTTCATAGACAATTTTTCCAGGTCTATTCCCTGAACGTAAGGATGCGTGTGCATGACGCCCACGGTTTTTGAGCCGTTAGGAAAGCCGGTGGCCGCAAGGCCTCGGCCTAATGGCACTTCGGCCAGGACTGTCGCATTAGTGAAAAAGTACCGCCCAGCAGACTCTACTGCCAGACCCCAGAGCTCCTTGCTATTCATGGCAAGATATTTGGCGTCATTTTCTTGGTAGAAGGCCATTTTCGCTTCATCGGGCGTCAAGAACCCGTTCGATGGATTTGCCGCAGATTTCGGCAACAGAATGTCATTAGATGATGTAGCGCTGAGAACACTTATTGCCAGCATAGCAAGCAGCGGAGGTCCACCGACGGCATGATCGGCTTGTTCCGATTTTCCAGGTCGATCCTGCGACCTCGGCGCTTGGCTTCCCGCCTTTCCCTGATCCGCCGCAACCGACCCCGATGTTTTCTCCGTGCTGCTGGACTGCACCGTAAACCCGCTGCTATGCCCAGACATCGCGACCGATAGCTCCGCCATTCCTTTCTCGGTCGGATTCACCAACGTGACGCTGATGTTCTGGCTCCCGGAATTTCCCGCGATATGGCTCCCGGTCATGGTTGCTGCACGGACGGCCACGATCTCTGTACCCACGGGATTGTTGGATGCACTGCTACCGCATTCGCTGCTTTCCGTCGAATCGCAGGCAAGGCCGGTTACGCCGGCATAACCCGAGGGGTCGGTGCCACTCAGTGGATTGTTGTTGAGGTAGCTGTAGGGATTCAGGCTCTGGCTGCCGCTGCCCTGCACGATGGGATCGACACTGAGGAATCGTCCCAAGTTCTGATCGTATACACGTCCATTCATGTGCACCAGCCACACATCGTCGGCTCACGTGTGACTGGTGAACCCCCGATTAGTGCTCGTGAGATTGGCCTGTCCGTCCTCGTTCCGTTCCTCGCTCACATCAAGCGACACAAATATACTGATCAAAGACATAGGAGCTTTCCCGACCTTCGATCACTTCGTCGGAGCCGAGTTCGGCCGCCAATGTCGCCGGTCCGTGCTGATCCCTCTCGGCATGCACCCGCCAAACGCTGCGCCTCGGTCAGAAGCGAGGTAATAGGTTTGGAGTTTTGGGAACGCTCCAAGCGTATTGACTCTTGCCATTGATTCAAGGCCATGCTCTTCCGAGTAGGTGGCAGTACCATAGCGCGAGCCATCGGTGTTGGTGATGTCGATAACGTAGATCTTGCGGCCCTTGTCGAAACCCTGGGACGCCAGCGCCTCGGCAACGGTAAATTTCCGCTCCTTGAATACCCACGAGGCGGTACTGTCTGCTCTTGAGCATTTTTCAGGAACACTAAAATCAAACCATTCCATCGGCAGGCATTTCCAACCCTTAGGGCACGGCTCATAGATTATTCCGGAGTCTCCAGACACCGTCGAATGGTCGCGCTCATCGACACTGAAAGTATCGAGTAACCGAATTCCTTGCAGGTTTGGCTCTGCGATGTTGTAAGTGAAGTACGTTGGATCTTTGCTTTCGAGTGAAGCCGTTGGCGACACGCTCACAGCAAGCGACAAAAATACGCTGATCAAAGACATCAGAATTTCCTCCCAGGCCAAACAATACCAACCCACTCGTCAGCGAGATGTTCTTTTTCTGTCAGGGGTTTCCCCAATCCATCCACATTGCGACTCAGGACCCCATGCCCCGATTCATGACTAACCATGCTAACCACACCGTCTCGACCACGCGGTACGCCGAGACTGTATGTTGCATCCGGTCCCGCGCCGAACTTGAACGTCTCGTAGGCCCCCCTGAATACTTGCAGAGTAGAGTTGGTGACGCGAACGAGGACATCCACAATTCAGAATAATCCGACCACGGCGCACGTGTTCTGCCGACGGAGTGGTGGCGTTTTTGGGTGTCCTCGTTTCCCATGGCCGAGCGCATACCCGACGCCGCGTGCCAGTCTCGATGCTGCCGAGCATCGCGAAGATTCTCGGCGTGGCCGTCGAAGCACTGATCGGTGAAGAGACGACAGGCGCCGCTGCCAAACGCGGCCCAGCGCCCAAATTGCAGCAGCAGATGGACCGCATCACCCGACTACCCAAAGCGCAACAGCGCTTCGTGATGCAGGTCATCGATTCCGTGCTCGCACAGGCCAGCCGCTAGAACGACGAAGCCCCGCTCAAGGGCGGGGCTTCGTTATTTTTCTTCTTGCGTCTTGTGCGCTAGCTACTCGAATCACACGCAAGACCACTTATCCACAAAGATCATACCGCGCATTAGTGTTGCGCTTAGCAAGCTATGCCTTCCTCGTGCGGTCGCTGCGCGACCACACGCTACCCGGCTACATCGGCAAGGGTACTGAATGAAGATGCTACATCGAGCCCTTGCAGGCGCCGGCCCCAGTCATGCGCCCCTGCACAGGCTTCCATCCCGATCGAAAAGAAAGGGATTTTGCTGGGGATACCTCAGACGCTACCTGACTACCGTGCTTTGATCAGCATGCAACCCAGCAAGTTTAGGTCAGCATCACCAATTGCCAAGAGGGAGCGCTTGCCCGCGCTACCACCGCTCAGCGCGAGTTCGTAAACCTTTGTACCTATTGCTGCGCCTTCCAAAATCTCAATCAATTCCTGCCCTCCTTGCAAGAGAGTTCCGGTGATTTGGGATTCAGACATTCGTCGTTTGAGAGACCCAGCAATTTTTTTCGGATCCGCAGCGACTCCACTCTGCACAATCTTCAACGACGTGTCCTTCACCAGCTCGCGGGCCTCGCGGAGAAGTGCACTATCGGCGCCATTCAGCTTGGAGAGTTCGCTCTCGACCCATTCTCGGCTTAGCATTTCTCACCTCGGACTCAAGACACAGCAGTTTTCGCGGAAACCTCTAAGGAGCACCTCACCTTCGCGATATACATCGTCAGAATGTTGCCAACTCCAAGTTGCTCCCGACGGGGGCGCCCCTGTGAAGACCAGGACATCCACAAATCAGATTATTCCGAGCCCATCGCGCGTATTCTGATGGCTGCACACTGCCAATCGCCATCGCATCATGGCGCCATGACCTCTCCGCGCCACTGCCTCGTCGATCCGGCCTTCGCAGGGTACTACCATTGCATGTCGCGTTGTGTACGACGCGCGTTTCTCTGCGGC
>JBDTUW010000353.1:0-5281 GCA_040007555.1 Acidobacteriota bacterium
ACAAGCCCCGCCCCTACGGCCCTGACTCTGTATGGAAAATCGCCCTTTGGGAAAATCCGGTCTGACGGTACCCGTGATCGGTATGGGCACTTGGCAGACACTCGATGTGCGCGGCAGAAGCGCCGAAGAGAGAGCCCGTTCGATCGTTGACGAGGCTCTTGCGGCGGGCGCGAACTTCTTTGACTCTTCACCAATGTACGGCGAGGCCGAACGTGTCTTAGGGGATGCGCTGCGCGGACACAGAGAGACGGCCCTCGTAGCCACGAAGGTCTGGGCGCGCTCACTTTCTGAAGGCGGTGACCAGATCAGTGGTGCTTTGGCTCATTTCGAAGGACGCGTTGATCTCTACCAGATTCACAACCTGGTGAGCTGGCGAGAACATCTATCGGTGTTGGAGGATTTGAAAGAACGAGGGAAGATTTCTGCGATCGGAGCGACGCATTACAGCCCTTCTGCTTTCGGTGAACTGCGCACAGTGATGAAGACGGGCCGCATCACCGCGATTCAAATTCCTTACAATCCGGTGGAGCGAGAGGTGGAGCGGGAGATACTACCGCTCGCCGCTGACCTTGGACTCGGGGTTGTTGTGATGCGTCCGTTCGGTGAAGGGAGCCTTTTGCGAAAGCTCCCTTCCGAATCGGAACTAAGCCGTCTGGAACCTTTCGGCGTTACGACCTGGGCGCAGGCCTTGCTGAAATGGGTTTTGAGCGACCCGCGCTGTCACGTAGCCATCCCGGCGACGTCAAAGCCGGAGCGCATGACGGAGAACGCCGGAGCAGGGGAGCCGCCGTGGTTCGGGGCTGACGAGCGGGCTTACGTCGCACGGATTTCGACCACCGGGGCTGAACAATGGTGGTGGTCAGACGCGTGGCGTCGTGCGACGAAGCTGTCATAGCAGGACACAACGGTCAAGTAATGGGCATTGAAGTCTACAACCATCAACGCAACCCGATAAAGCTCTTCATCAATAACGATAGCGGTGCGCAAATCGTCCCGGTCGAGGAACCTGCAAAGCAGCAGCTCTTCAATGTCGCGCAGATGCCATTTATTCATCACCACGTTGCCGTCATGCCGGACGTTCACTGGGGAATGGGCGCCGCGATCGGATCGGTGATTCCAACCACCGGCGCGATCATTCCCGCTGCTGTGGGTGTCGATATCGGATGCGGCATGCAGGCCCTTCTGACGCCTCTTACGGCCTCCGACCTACCCGACAATCTGCTCGCACTACGGTCAGAGATTGAGAGGCGCGTGCCCCACGGGCGGACGGACAATGGAGGCCCCGGCGATCGCGGGGCCTGGAGCCGGGTGCCATCCAAGCTCGACCCGGCCAATACCCTGACAAGCGAGCTGGACTGGCTGAAGGAACGACACCCTAAACTGACGAGGGCGATCAACCGAGCTCCGCACCATGTCGGAACACTCGGGACAGGGAACCATTTCATTGAGGTATGTCTTGATGAATCCAACCGGGTCTGGATCATGCTTCACTCGGGCTCGCGCGGCGTAGGCAATGCTATCGGCACCTACTTCATCGAAAAGGCAAAAGAAGAGATGCGGCGGTGGGTGATCAACCTGCCCGACGTCGATCTGGCCTACCTTCCCGAGGGTTCCGTGCTATTCGACGAGTACGTCAAGGCAGTTGGCTGGGCTCAGCAATTTGCTCGAAGAAATCGCGAATGGATGATGTTGGCGGTCAAGCAGGCCGTCGCTGCTGTCATTCCTAAGTTCAAAGCGGATGGTCAGGCTGTCGAAACAGCCATTGATTGCCATCACAACTACATTGCTCGGGAACATCACTTCGGCAAGAACGTGTTCGTCACACGCAAGGGTGCGGTCCGGGCGCGAGAGACGGATTTGGGCATTATCCCTGGCTCGATGGGCGCCAGGTCGTACATCGTTCGCGGGAAGGGCAACCCCGACAGCTTCCATTCCTGCAGCCACGGAGCCGGCCGCGCGATGAGTCGGAAGGCAGCCCGGAAGAAGTTCACGGTCAGGGATCATATCAGGGCGACAGCGGGCGTTGAATGTAGAAAGGATGAGGACGTCCTCGATGAGACGCCAGGCGCCTACAAGGATATCGACGCTGTGATGGAAGCGCAGAGGGAACTGGTCGAAGTTGTGCATAGGCTCAAAGCGGTTCTCTGCGTAAAGGGATAGCCTGTTTGCGGTGGGGCTCGCCTGGAAGTTCACGAACGGGACATTCTCGGCAAGGTTGCTCTTGTGGAGATGCAACAGGCTAGCGAAGATCAACGGCTCGGCGAGCTCGCGGAGCACGGACGGGTCGAGGAGCATTTTTGAGGGAGGCTTGTATGCGCTGCGGAGCAACCGCGGTCGCCATATAAACGGGACGAACTGGCGTTCATCCACGAGCTGGGACTCAAAGTCGGCTTCCTCTTGTAATTCAAACGCCAAAGAGAGGCCAGTTCGCGCGGAGTGGCTTTGTATGGTAACGTCCTCTTAGTTGCCGCAGCTTGATAATCGTGTGGATCAATCGCGTAGATTTTTGACATTCCCACAGGATTGCCAAAGCCTGCTCTGCCGGTAGATCAAGAGTGATCCAGTCTGTCACTATTACTTCGTTGGTCATCATTACCTCTCGCTACGATTCAGGTACGGTGATGGTCCGCCGCCGCTGATAGTCAAGACTTCCAGGAATTGCCCATACGTTGACCATGCGATCTCCTGCTCTTCATCTGTCCGGATCATCCAGATCTGTACGGGACTGCTCTCTGCGCTAATCCGCATTGCGACGCGCCCGTTTGCCGCTTGATTATGGTCATCATCCAAACGCAATCCAAGAAACCCCAGTCTGCGGCAGATGCGGCTGCGCATCGTAGCGGAATGTTCACCGATGCCGCCGGTGAAAGCGACCGCATCCAGCCCTTCCAATGCAGCAGCAAACGCGCCGATATACTTGCAGGCGCGGTAAGCGAAAATTTCCAACGCCAATTCCGCAAGCTTGTTTCCCTCTCGCGCCGCTTGTTCCAGTTCGCGTACATCTGCGCTCAGCCCTGACAGACCGCGCAGCCCGCTTTGGTGATTGAGCAGATCGTCCACCTCGCTCACTGTCATACCCACAGTGCGGATCAGGTATAGGACGAGACCGGGATCAACATCGCCAGAGCGCGTGCCCATGACCAACCCTTCAAGCGGCGTGAACCCCATGCTGATGTCTACGCTTTGACCATTACGCACCGCGCAGACGCTCGCACCGCCTCCCAGGTGACAGGTGATAATTCTAGTTCCTTCCGCACCACGGCCCAGATGGTTAATCAATTGTGCTGACACGTAAGCGTGCGAGATGCCGTGAAAGCCGTAGCGGCGCAAATCGTAGCGGGCGCAAAGTTCAACCGGTAGAGCGTAGGTGTAAGCAACCGGCGGCAGCGTTTGATGGAAGGCTGTGTCGAAGACCGCGATCACCGAAGTCCCCGGCAGCGATTGCTGCACCTGTTCAAGCACGGCTACGTCTGCAGGGATGTGCAGCGGAGCCATGTCTTTTAAGGCGCGGAGTTCGTCAAGCACGGAAGGTGTGACGCGCGTCGGCTTCACCAGCTTTGCGCCACCATGCACAACGCGACACCCGACAGCATCAATTGTCATTGGCGCCGTCGGCGTTCGAGCGTTCTCGCCGACATAAGCAAGAAGGCGGCTGACGATTTGATCCACAGCTTGCGCTGACGTGGCCGCTTCAACCGGCTCGATCACGGGCTTCTGTGTCCCCACAAACATTTTAAGTTTGGCTCGCGGTGCTCCTATCGGCTCAACGATCCCGCTTGCTAAAAATGTTGCCGAATCCGTTTTGGCAGAGGCCTTGCTCAAGTCAGGCATCCGATACAAGCCGAACTTCAGTGTGGCACTGCCAGGGTTGAGGACAAGAATATTCACTCCATTGAATCTCTATGCTACTGGTTCATCGGACGGATAACTCGTTCTGATACCCGGCACCGACTTAGTACGGCCACTTCCAGTCACGAATCTCAGGCATGTCATCACCATATTTACGGATGTACTGCTTGTGCTCGAGCCGCTTGTCGCGCATCGCCTGTTTGACGTGAGTTCCGATTCGTTCGAGTTTCGGCACGCGGTCAATGACATCCATCACGAGGTGAAAACGATCCAGATCGTTTAAGACAACCATGTCGAACGGCGTGGTCGTCGTTCCCTCTTCTTTGTAACCGCGCACGTGAAGGTTGCTGTGATTCGTTCGCCGGTAGGTCAAACGATGAATTAACCACGGGTAGCCGTGAAAGGCGAAGATGATCGGCTTGTCGGTCGTGAAGAGAGAATCGAAATCTTTGTCGGACAGACCGTGCGGATGTTCGCTCTCAGGCTGAAGGGTCATCAGGTCAACGACGTTGACAACGCGAATCTTCAGTTCGGGGAAATGCTGGCGGAGAATATCTACGGCGGCCAGCGTTTCCAATGTCGGCACATCTCCGGCACAAGCCATCACCACGTCGGCTTCGGCGTGCTCGTCATTACTCGCCCAGGTCCAGATGCCGATGCCGGCAGTGGCGTGATTGACAGCCTGCCCCATATTGAGGAATTGCAGTGCGGGCTGCTTGCCGGCGACGATGACGTTGACGTAGTTACGACTTCGCAAACAGTGGTCGGTCACGGAGAGCAGTGTGTTGGCATCGGGCGGCAGATAGACGCGCACGACCTCAGCTTTCTTGTTAATAACGTGATCAATAAAGCCGGGGTCCTGGTGGCTGAAGCCGTTGTGATCCTGCCGCCAGACGTGCGACGAAAGCAGATAGTTGAGCGAAGCAATCGGGCGACGCCAGGGAATGTGGCGCGTCGTCTTCAACCACTTGGCGTGCTGGTTGAACATCGAATCAATGATGTGGATGAAGGCCTCGTAACAGTTGAAGAATCCATGACGGCCTGTCAGCAGATAGCCTTCGAGCCAGCCCTGGCAAAGATGTTCGCTCAGGACTTCCATCACCCGGCCATCCGGCGAGAGATGGTCATCTGTGGGCAGAATCGTAGATGTAAAGACTCGGTCGGTCACTTCAAAGAGAGCGCCGAGACGGTTTGACGCTGTCTCGTCCGGCCCCATCACTCGGAAGTTCCGCGAGTCTTCATTGCGCTTCATTACATCACGCAGGAATTGTCCCATCACGCGCGTCGCTTCCGCTTCAACCGTTCCCGGTTCAGGAACGTCAACCGCGTAATCGCGAAAATCCGGCATCTTCAAATCTTTGAGCAGTAGGCCGCCATTCGCATGTGGATTAGCTCCCATCCGGCGCTCGCCCTTCGGAGCTAACTCAGCCAA
>JBDTUW010000354.1:0-5274 GCA_040007555.1 Acidobacteriota bacterium
CTCTCACGATCGGGGGCGTGGCGGTTCTGATTCAGAATCGGGCCTCGGCCCGAGCAGCTACTCCTCAGACGCTGGACTATCGAAATCCAGACCTGCCGCTCGCACGCCGCGTAGCCGACTTGCTCAGCCGAATGACTATGGAAGAGAAAGTCGCACAGGTGACTACTCTATGGGTCAGGAAGCCGCAGCAGCGAGAGAACGCAGGCTTTTCTTCCGATCGTGGCGATTTCTCACCCGAGAAAGCCGCAATCGTCATGGGACACGGAATCGGACAAATTGCCCGTCAAAGAGAACGAAAAGGTCCCGCGCAATCAGCGGAGTTTGCCAATGCATTGCAGGCATGGCTCCGCGACAAGACAAGGCTCGGTATCCCGGCGATATTTCACGACGAGGCCCTCCACGGTCACATGGCCCAGGGCAGCACGAGCTTTCCTACCCCACTGTCCCTTGCCTCAAGCTGGGATCCCGAGTTGATCACCAGAGTATTCACCGCAGCAGCGCTTGAGACGCGTATTCGTGGAGGTCATCAGGTGCTCGGACCAAATCTTGATCTCGCACGCGACCCGCGCTGGGGCAGAACCGAGGAAACCTACGGCGAGGACCCCTACCTCGCATCCCGGATCGGCGTAGCCTGCATCAAGGCGCTTCAAGGTACGCCTCGCGACGCCATTCCCGAAGAGGTCCTGCGCATCGATGACCAACACGTGATGGCCACGGCCAAACACTTTGCAGCGCACGGCCAGCCCGAAGGCGGCACCAACATTGCACCCGTTAATGTCTCAGAGCGGCTACTGCGAGAGGTGTTTCTGCCGACATTTGAAGCGGCGGTGAAGGAGGCCGGCGTTCTCAGTGTCATGCCCTCCTACAATGAGATCGATGGCGTCCCCTCGCACGCAAGTGTTTTTCTGTTGGAGAAAGTGCTCAGACAGGAGTGGGGATTCAGGGGTTTGATTTCCTCTGACTACAATGGCATCGCGGAGTTGATCTCAAGACATAAGATCGCCGCGGATAAGTCAGAAGCCGCACGCCGGGCAATCGAGGCGGGCGTCGATATCGAGCTTCCTGATCCCGACTGCTACCTGACATTGCCGAAGTTGATCAGTGATGGGATCGTGCCGATGGCAGCGCTCGATACAGCTGTCGCGCGCGTTCTGCGGGCCAAGTTCCAGCTCGGTCTCTTCGAGAATCCTTACGTCGACAAAGAGCGTGCTGTCCGTTTGACAAACAGCAGTGCTCATCAGCAGCTGGCCGCCGAAGCCGCGCGCCGGTCTATCGTTCTGCTCAAGAACGATGGCGGCCTGCTTCCGCTCGATCGACAAAAGCTCAAATCCATAGCCGTCATCGGTCCGAACGCGGCAGGCGTACACCTGGGAGGCTATAGCGACAATCCAGGTCGCGGGGTCAGCGTCCTTGATGGAGTTCGCGCCAAGGTCGGGGCGACAATTCCGGTCACTTATGCCGAGGGCTGCAAGATCACGAGAGAAGGCGGCAAATGGTGGGATGACAAATCGCAGCTCAGCGACGCCGAAACAGATCTAAGGTTGATCAGAGAGGCCGTAGACGTGGCCAGGGCCGCGGAGATGATTCTGCTTGTTATTGGCGGCAACGAGGACACGAATAAGGAAGCGTGGGCTAACAACCATCTTGGTGACCGTGACAGTCTCGACCTTGCGGGACGACAGAATGAACTTGTCCGGGCCATGGTCGAAACTGGCCGGCCCATTGTCGTACTGCTGATCAATAGCGGCCCACTCTCGATCAACTATGTTGCCGAGAGCGTTCCGGCGATCGTCGAGGGCTTCTATCTCGGACAGGAGACCGGCACCGCGGTGGCAGATGTCTTGTTCGGCGATTACAATCCGGCAGGCAAACTCGCGGTCAGCTTTCCTCGATCGGTCGGCCAGCTTCCCATCTTCTACAATCACAAACCGTCCGCGAAGCGAGGTTACCTATACACCAGCAAGGAACCCCTTTTCGCCTTTGGGCACGGCTTGAGCTACACCACGTTTGAATATTCGAATCCGAGAATATCGCCCCAACAGATTGGACCGGCCGGGCGCGCTGAGGTAAGGGTGACGGTCAGCAACACTGGCAAGCGATCGGGCGATGAGATCGTGCAACTCTACATTCGTGACCTCGTCGGCAGCGTCACACGACCGGTCATGGAATTGAAAGACTTTAGGCGAGTCTCTCTCACGGCCGGTGAGAGTCGAGAAGTGACATTCATCATCACACCCGAGAAGTTGAGTTTTCTGGATCTAAGCATGAAACGCATCGTCGAGCCCGGTGCCTTCGAGATCCTCGTCGGTTCGAGTTCGACAAAGTACCAGACATTGTCATTTGAAGTGATCCAACCGAGATAAGCAGCGCCGATTGCGGCTGCTGAGGGGGGGGCCGCGGGGCGACTCGTGTCCCTGCGGTCCTTGCGGTCCCCACTGTGCCTGTCGCTATTTCGTGACACTCTGTTCAAGCTGCGCGATCAGCTTTGGCGAGGCAATCTGGCGATAGGCCTGCACCACATGCGACCGAACCTCCTCGTCGCTGTTCTTATTCAGGTGCACCCCAATCCAGCCACCAGGCCCCACGTAGGGTGGGACGAAGAATTTCTCGGGATCCGCCTCGACCAGCATCGCCTGGACGCCCGGCGCCGCCTTTAGCCAAAGCGCGATCCTTCCATCACCGTGATGATTGCTGACAAACATCGCGAAGAGCTTTTTCTTTACCCGGAACGTCGGGCTACCCCAGGCTTCCTTCTCCTCAGCTTCAGGTAGTGCCAGGCAAATGTGTCTGACGCGAGCGAGGTGCTCGATGCGCGATTCCGGCGAGATGGCAGCGTTCTGCTTCTTCGGACTGGGGACGACCCGCGGCGGTTTGTATGCACCGCTCTCGAACTCTTTGATGAGACGGGCCGACGCTGCTCTGCGCCATACCTCCTCAATCAGATCGCGCAGAATTTGACGCCTGACATTGGCAAGACGAACCAGCACCCACGGGTAATTGAGATAGTGTTTCGTCACATAGAACGCCCTGGGATCAGCCTCGATCAATGGATCGCGGTCATGACAGCTGAGGACAAGCGATTCGCCATCGTCGTGAAGACGCGCGAGCAGTTTACTGCGCACGCGGAATGCAGGGGTTCCGTACGATGTCCCTTCGGTGATGCCGGGAAAGGCAAACATCAGCTCTCGAACTGTGTCCATAGTAACGACGGGATCCTTCTTCATTCTCTCTCCGACCCTCTTTCTGCAGTTGGATGCTCTGCCGACGTGGGTGTCTCCGGCAACGATAACGCGAAATGGGGCGCCGCGCCAGAACCCCCTTCAGCTCAATGCTTATGGCCTCGGTTGGGGGCCTTGTGTGCAAGGTCCCACCGATCCCGCCTCGTCGCGAGAAGCCTGTCATTGTGACCAATCTCACACTCATCGAGTGACCTTCGTTGCTGCGCCCATGCGGCAATACCCATAAGCTGCGGTCTGTGACAAAGACGAACTCAACAAGCGCTCTGAGCGAATGCGGTTCAACTGAAACCGCTCGCGAGATTCGCGCCGCAAACCGCCAAAGGGCCGCGTTGTCTTCTCAAAGTGGGCGAGGTGAATCTGCGCCGAGGCAACTCAAATCGATCGGAGGATCAAGTGAAGCGAAGTATGGTAGCACTTAGTCTCTTACTGTTCGTTGGCCTGTTGATTCCGCATGCCGGAAGGGCGGATCGCCGTTCCGGTTTCGCCACCCCCGACAACTTCTATGTTCGCTCAGAAACACACCTCAAATGTCGCACAAAGCAGTTCTCTTATTCTTCAGGTGATATTGCACCTTGTCTCGACGCCGGCCAGCCAGGTTTCAAGTTCGAGCTCGATCAGCAGAGCATCAAGTTGTGGGGAAAGAGCAATGGCTTCATCGATATCCCACGAATGGCGAGTCGCCTTGTTGCCCCAACCGATAATACGGTCGTTGCAATCACCTTTTCAGCGATGCATTTCGTGGGCACGACCAAGGACGAACCGCTCATGCTCCGCGCGCTGGTCGACGGCCAGGAAGCAGCACCCGGTCCGATCATTTTCACGGCCGGGTTTGGTTCGACCCGCTTCTCCGCTAATTCTTTCACGTTCACAACCACCGTCAGCAGCGGAATTCACATTGTGCAGATGCAGTGGTCTTCTGAGGCCTTCGAGAAGGTCTCGTATCTTCGCAACGCATCCCTTCTCATCTCCGTGGATTCGCAGAACAACGCTTCACACCGCGTCGTGTCAAAGGGCGACGACCTGAAGGCGCCGATTAACAAGAGCGATTCGTCCTGGACGGCCATCCCGGACGCGGAACTGAGCTTCAACGCTCCGGATCAGGGCACAGCCGCGCTTACTTTTGCCGGCGTCGTCAAAATGAACAAGGGTGATTTCATTCTCATCCGCGCGGTCGTGGATAAGGGTGCGGCCGCTGCCATACCGGTCGAAAACACGCTCGCCGCACGCTCATATCACTATGGCGCGCGCAGTCTGACATTCACGACCGACGGGCTCAAGGCAGGCACTCACAAAGTCAGCTTTGAGTGGAAATCGAGTGTCACCGATGTGGTCGCTACCGCGAGTCTTGACTCCTGGTCGGTAACTGCGATCACCGCGCCGCGTGAGACCAAGAGCACCTTTTTTGGCGTGGTAGCTCAAACTGGACAGGCGTCGACGGCAAGCCCGACATTTGAACTGATTCCGTCCCTTTACGCCGATGTTCGTGTCGAGGAAGTCTCGGATGTCGCCGTCACCTTCAGCGCGGCGTTTGCCGGTCCGGGGGTCGTCATCGCGACCGTAACTAATGATGGCGTTCCTGTGGAAACACAGGAAACCATTGTCTTTGACCCCGAACTCAGGATTGACGAGAAGAACAATAACAACGTCATCGTCCACGATGCCGGGGGACAGAGCTACACGTTTTCATTGAAGGATCTACCGGCACGCGAATCACCATACAGGATCGGCGTCGCCTATCGCGTCGTCCAGGCGGGCGTCACGACCAGCCCCTCCGGTACCGTCTACAACGCCACCATGACTGTCATCAGCAAGCAACGAGTCGGACCTGACCTGGCGGTTGGTGCCAACATGGGCGCCGCCTCTAAGAAGAAAGAGGCACTAATCGAACCCATTCATGGAAAGCGAAAGATTCTTGCCGTCATCTTCGATCCCGGTCGCAAAGATTCTCCAAAGGCGGATCGCGCATTTAAGGCTGGGGTCGATCGCGTCTTGTTCGGCGAGGCGCCAAGCGCAGCAGACTACTTCAAGGTGGTTT
>JBDTUW010000355.1:0-5274 GCA_040007555.1 Acidobacteriota bacterium
AGCAGGCGCGGGTCTCTTCTACGATTTCCTATTCCCACCCCTTCTGGATAGTGAGCGTGCATTGTTCGGACCACCTGGTTTGGGCCGTCAGGATATCTCTGGAAGCAGGCTAGTCAATTGCTTGACAGGCATTCCTGGCGTCCCAATGGGAACGGCCCTCAACTTCCCCAACTCGCCGACGAGGTTTAGCGGCGCAAACCTGCTGGCGTGTCTGCCGGCGATTCAGGCTGAGCTATTCCGGAACCTGGCGAGTGCGGATCAAGCTCTTCAGGCGATCCAGTTGACCAAGCAGGCCGCCACCGGCATATATCCAGTTAAGGTTCGAAGCTCGTCGGCGCTCCATCTCAACCTGGGAATTCAGCGGGAACTTGCGCGGAACTTCGTTGTGAGCGCCGATTTCGCCTATCGGCACTTCGATCACCTGGGGCTCCTCGGGCTAAATCAGCTCGACCTAAATCACTTCAACAGCGCGCGCGGTCCGGTGATTCCAAGGTGTCTCAATGAGACTCAGCGCAACGACCCACAGGCACTCTGCTCAACGGGACCGATCAATGTGCAACAAGCGATAGGGCGCGCGACCTGGAAGGGCCTGCTCGTACGGGCCGACAAACGCTTCTCAAACGGATTTCAGTTGCTAGGTTCGTGGGCATACTCAAGCAACACCGGGACCAACATCGGCAACGGCTTTAATCTGGATGATTTGCTGAGCAATCGAGGTCCGCTCCCAACCGACTTCACCCATATCGTGAATGTCGCGGGCGTGGTGCACCTGAGGTGGCGTCTTCAGTTGGGCCTTAACTTCTCCTATACGAGTGCCCCGCCGTTCAGCGCCTTCGTCGGCGGGAGTGACTTTAACGGCGACGGCACTACCGGCGACCTGCTGCCCGGGACAACGGTGAACGCCTTCAATCGCGGCATGACGCGTGCGAACCTGGAGACCCTTGTCACCCAATTCAATCAAAACTACGCCGGCAAAGTTGATGGCAAGGGCGCATTGATTCCGGTATTGACATTGGCGGGGCGCTACTCGTTTGGCGACAGTTTTCAGTCATTCGATTTACGGCTGAGTCGGGAGTTCGTGTTTGAAAAACGCTGGCGCCTGGCGCTCATTGGCGAGGTGTTCAACCTGTACAACGCGGCAAATCTTTCCGGACATAACGGCAACCTAACCAACGCTGCGTCGTTCGGGCAGCCCACTAGCCGGGCGACTCAAGTGTTCGGATCGGGCGGGTCGCGTGCATTTCAACTAGCCCTGCGGATTAGCCGTTGAGGGGGCTAGTGCGGCAGACCAACCTTCTTGCGCAAGGCTATTAGACGCGGATCCCCCTCAAGAAATTTGAATTCGGGAAAGGTGAGAGATAAACCGACCCGCTGCGGCCCACGAGAGCCCATGCGATCGAGAGCTTCCAGAGTCCGATCTTTGTCGCCGAGGCCGGCGAAGATCAGGGCTTGCTCGTTCGCTTGCTGCGAAGCGGCGGCCATCTTCTCAGCCTCCTCCCGGCGCCCGGAGCGCGCGTACACGTACCCCAGTAAACCTCGTACCTGAGGATTCCTTGACCGAGTTGGGTCATTCTCGAGGATTTCAATTGCCCTCTCGATGTTCCCCTGGGTCAACTGCAGGCGCGCTAAGTACATAGCCTTGAGATTATGGTCGTCTGGCAACTGCTGCAGATAGGTCCCCACTTCCTCATATCGGCCTCCCGAGAAGAGTGCGGTAGCGAGAGTTATCTTGACATCCTGTGAAAGCGGGTCAGTCTTAGTCGCGTTTCGCAGTTGCTCGAGCGCGTCATCGACGCGACCGAGCGCCATTAAAACCCAAAAGGAATAATCCTTGTACGTTTCTGAGCGATTGGGGTCGAGCTTGATCGCCTGGCGGAAACTGTTTTCCGCCTGGACCCAACGACTTTCACGAGCGTGCATCATTCCAATCGCCGCGTGCGCTTCCGGGAGCAGCGGGTCCAACTGGAAGGCTTTTTCCGCCGCAGTTCGCAATCGCGCCACGGCATCGGCAGCATTATCGAATGGAAAAGCAATGGATTGCCCGGCGTAGGCAGAAGCGAGACCCGCCCACGCGGGCGCAAACGAAGGGTCTTTGGCAATTACCTGTTCAAGTATACCTATCTTCTTAGCCAACTCGGGGCCTGGCACACTTGATTGACCGCCCGCGCGGAGGTAGAGATCGTAGGCTTCGACGCTGGTTTCGTACCGCCGCCGCCCACGCCCGAGATTGAGGCGTAACTGGTTCACAATCCCATTAGAAATCTCGTCCTGAATGGTGAAGACATCCCTCAACTCCCGGTCGAACCGGCCCGTCCAGAGCGGAGTATCGTCGGCGACCCGAATCAACTGGGCGATGATGCGCAGATTCCCGCCGGAGCGCAGCACCGATCCCTCCAGCACCCAGTTCGCTTTCATTTGCTCGCCGACATCGTGGATGTTGCGTGGCTTGTCCTTGAAAGTGAACGAGGAAGTCCGCGACCTCACTTCCAGCCCCTCGATGATTGAGAGACTGCGGATGATTTCATCCGTCAGCCCGTCAGCGAAATACTCGCTCTCCTTCTCAGCGCTGAGATTCTTGAACGGCAGCACCGCAATCACGTTTGCTTCCGGCCGCAAAGCTGTCCCTGCCGTCTGCCGTTTTAGCCACTGCCAGCCAATGAGCAGCAAGACAACCATCCCGGCTGCGAGGGCCCACGGCCAAACCCTCCGTGAGACCGGCGAGCTTCTGTATCCCCTGCCCGAAACCGGCTTCTCTCTGACCTTTCCTGAGACGGTTTCAAGCTGCAGCCGCTGCTGGAGTCCTTTTAAGTCCGTGAGCAGTTCCGTGGCAGTTTGATACCGATCCTCCCGCTCTTTGCCCAGTGCTTTCGAGACGATCTGTTCCAATTCAGGCGGTGTTTCAGGCACGTCACTCACGAGTGGCGCAGGCTCCTGTTGCACGATGGAGATAATTACGTCGGCTGCTGTCTCGCCACCAAATGGAGGCTCACCGGAGATCATCTCGTAGAGCACTACACCGAGGCTGAAGATGTCGCTACGCGCATCCACATTTTGGCCACGCGCCTGCTCCGGCGACATATAGGTGACGGTGCCCATGATAATGCCCGCTGCAGTTTTTATCGGCGTCTTCTTATGGGGCCCGCCATCGGATTTGCTTGGGTGCCCAGCCAAATGCAACTCGCCCAACTTGGCCAGCCCGAAATCGAGGACTTTGATCAAACCATCCGGCCGCACCATGACGTTATCCGGCTTGATGTCTCGATGCACGATGCCAGCCGAGTGCGCCGCTGCTAGCGCGCTGGCGACCTGCGCCGCGACTTCCAGCGCCGTGCTGATCCCCGTCCTGGTATGGGACATCTGCTCGCGTAGAGTCTGACCCTCGACGAATTCGGTGATAATGTAATGCGTCGAGTCAACTTGCCCGACTTCATGAATGGTGATGATGTTCGGGTGATTGAGCGCAGAGGCTGCGCGCGCCTCCTGTTCAAAGCGGCGCACCCGTTCGGCATCCTGGGTGAATTCAGCCGGCAGTAGCTTGATTGCGACCTTCCGGCCGAGCCTGGTGTCTTCAGCCAGGTAGACTTCGCCCATCCCCCCTACGCCCAGCAATGAAAGCACTTGATAATGGTGGAAGGTCTGTCCCACAAGCGACGGGGGCGTTCGTCCCGCAAGCAGCCCGACGGCGACTTCCATGGCTGGGGCGGCGAAGTAAGTGCCCGCACATTCGTGTGCGCGCAACATCGATTCGACCTCCTGGCCCAACTCCGCGTCACTACTGCAGGTGACCTTAAGGAAGTCCCCGCGCTCGTCCGGCGTTAGCTCCAAAGCCCGGTGATAAAGCTCGCATATCTTTTGGTAGCGCTCAGGCGTCATCCCCACCTCTTTTGCTCAGCTCACGATAAAGCCATGCTTCGGCTGAGCTCCAGTCACGTCGCACAGTGATGACGGAGATGTTGAGCGCCTCGGCGGTCTCTTCGAGGCTCAACCCGGCAAAAAATCGCAGCACTACGACGCGCGCCTGACGAGGGTCCAGCTTCTCCAACGTTTGCAACGCGTCGTCCAGTCGGACGAGGTCGACGCTCTGTTCCTGCGGCAGGTTTGCCGCTTCCGAAAACGAGACACGCAAGGCCGCGCCGCCACGCTTTTCGCGCTTTTGCGCGCGGGCGAAGTCCACCAGAATGCGCCGCATGAGCTGGGCCGCCAGCGCAAAGAAATGGGCGCGATTCTGCCATTCGATGTTCTGACAGTCAATCAGGCGCATCCAGGCTTCGTTGACGAGCGCCGTTGGTTGCAGCAAGTGGCCCGGCCGCTCACCCGCCATGTACCGTCTCGCCAGCCGGTGCAGTTCCTGCATGACGAGCGGCGACAAGGCTTCTAAAGCCGCCTGATCGCCCTGGTTCCAGGCGATCAGGAGTTGAGTGATCTCATGGGTTGAATGGGTAGCCATATCGCCGAAGGCCAGGCAAACCGAAGTATTTGGATCAGGCAGATGACATTCACCCCGTGGATAACCGTCAGCGCGAGGTGAGGTTAAACGTTATGCCATGCAGATGACCAACGCGGAAAGTAAAGCTACCACAACGACGCCCTCGTCTCAAAACCGCGGATGCGCGGACGTGAGGGTCATTTCCTGCCGCTCACTACATTGAGCCCTTTTGCGCCTACTCGTCCCCGAGAACGCGAAAGACTCCAGTGGGCGAACAGGAAGACTCACGCGAAGGCCGCGAAAGTCGCGAAGAGGAACGGATAAAGAGAAGGCGCTACCGGCAAATACTTGCCCTCCTTCGCGCGACTTTCGCGGCCTTCGCGTGAGGTCTTCCTGTTCCCCAAACCGGCATGGTTCAGGTCAAAACGTCTACTTATCGAGAAAGATAATTGTTTCACGCCGATCGTGATCACGAGAAGGATCAGATCACTGCTCTTAGCTGCATCGCGGTATGAACATCATTTCGAATACGCTGTGCGCATTTCAGAGGGTGAAGGCGCCGCCTCGCCTCACCGAAAACAACTCTCTCGCATGAGCACTTTTCTCCGGCCCACGTCGCTTTTTCCAATGAGGGCACAAACGGCTGCCCTAATGCGGGAAGGAACAACACGAAGGAGCAAGGTTTGATCCCCTGGAATCACCCATCAGCGTGAAACTGATTGTCTACCGCGCCAAGTGAACGGTTCGACCTGGACGGTGGCGGGTGACAACAGACGGGTTTGACAGACCTCCTCAAGTCTCACAGCCCATAAGGCATTCACAGGAGAGAACTGATGAAGCGAGGAAGC
>JBDTUW010000356.1:0-5259 GCA_040007555.1 Acidobacteriota bacterium
CATTATCATGATAATAGAACTTTCCTAATTCCCAGAAAAAGCGATCATTGTCAACCAAGATTGCCGGGATCCCAGCGTGGAGTCGTTCGTCTCGGCTCATCAGCCAGCTGACGCCGCGGTCGGGTCGATGCGGAAGATCCCGTCGGCCGGAACGTTGATGTCGTACGAGTCGCCTCGTGCCTCGGTGACCCAGGCGGTCCCATGTTTCGCGCATACGACAAGCAGACAGGTAGAGTAATCGCCGAGATCGAGCTTCCATCAAAGGCATCGGGTGCGCCGATGACGTATTTGCACGAGGGCCGGCAGTATATTGTTATCGCGGTGGCGACCCGGGAACATCCGGCCGAGCTTGTGGCGCTGGCGTTGCCCAAGGGTGATTCCGCCAGACAATCGCCCGAAGCTCGCTCAACTGCAGCGGCTGTCGAGCGGAGTGGGGCGATGCTTGCGAGCGCCGCAGATGTGCGCGCGGGCCGCGAAATATACGCTAGATCCTGCGCTGCTTGTCACGGCCCGGCTGGAGAGGGAGTAAGCGGGAGCACCTCGCCCCTACTGGGGCTCTCCGATCTTGAGCTGATACGACGGGTGGTCACCCGGGGCAGTGTCAAGATGCCGCCAATGCAGACGCTGTTATCGAAGAAACAGATCGAACAGGTGAGTAGATTCGTCACGGCATTGAAATAGCAGTTGCCAACCGCAAACGGGAGGAATATGAGTATCGTCGGGAGGGTCGACAGCCTATGGCGTTATCCAGTCAAGAGCATGCGCGGTGAGGAATTGACCGAAGCATTTATGGGCTTCTCCGGTCTTTATGGAGACCGTATCTTTGCCTTCAAGAGTTCCGCGAGTCCGAAGGGATTTCCCTATTTTACCGGTCGCGAGCAGCAACAGATGCTGCGCTATCGCCCGCGCTTTCGACATCCCGATCAGGCTGCCCAGCCACCCAATCTCACTGAAGCGGAGGGCATCGGCCCCGGCATCACTCCTCTCTACGCTGATCCGGCGACGCTGATGGTAGATGTTGAGACGCCATCGGGAGCCACGGTCGCGATCGATGATCCTGCGCTCATCGGCATGCTTAGCGAAGGTATCCGCGATTCGCACTCGTTGACCCTCCTGCGATCCGAACGCGCGTTGACGGATTGTCGTCCCGTGTCAATCTTCTCACTGCAAACGGTCCGCCAACTCGAGCAAGAGGTGGGAATCCCGATGGACCAGCAACGCTTCCGCGCGAATATCTACGTCGATTTGGTATCGGCCGGCGGCTTTGGTGAAGATACTTTTGTGGGTCGGTCGCTGCGCATCGGATCGAAGGCGGTCGTTGCGGTTCTTGAGCGCGATGCGCGCTGCAAAATGATCACACTTGACCCCGAAACCGGCGCTGCGAACCCGGAAGTCATCAAGAAGGTCTCAAGCGAACACGATGGCCGGGCGGGAATCTATTGCGCCGTCCTCGTCGAGGGTACCTTGCGAACGGGTGACAATATCGAACTGTTGGGTTAGCACGTTCGACGCTTCGACCGGAACGCGACATGCTGACTCCTCCAGATTCTCCTACCGTAGGAGCGCGCGACGATGTACTCACCAGCTGCAGTGATAGCCGCTCACGGGCGCCATGCTCAGGCTGTTCGCTTTACGAGCGACGGAAAGCTGCTTGTCTCCGTCGGGCAGGATGCACGTATTCGTCTCTGGTCCGTGCCGGATTTCGCAGCCGCTGGGACCTTTGAAGGGCACAGCAAGAGCGTCAACTCGATCTCGTTCTCGACCAATGGACGCACGCTCGCTACCGGGTCGACAGATAAAACGGTCCGAGTGTGGTCGTTCCCCGACGGCCGGTGTTTGCACACACTGGAAGAACAGCTGGTGGGTCTTTTCGCGCCCGATGATGACCGCCTGGCTACCATCTCGGTCCGGGGACAAGTAGTGGGGTGGGACTCGTTGACGGCTGAGCGATTGTGGTCGATTCCAGCACTCGACAAGCGGACGACTGCCATAGAGTTCAGCCCAGATGGCAAATCCCTCTTGATTGCTGGCACTGGACCCATTCAACGAATGGCAGTCGCGGACGGAAAGAAAGAGGGAGAATTGGCCGGCCATAGCGTTGTCGTCGCTTGTCTATGCGTCAGCCCCGACGGGAAGTTGCTGGCCTCAACCGGTGGCGACGGCTATCTTCGCTTGTGGTTAACAAAGGACTGGTCCGAGATGCGAGTGGTAAAACTCGTCGGAACCGGCGTACTACAGATCGCCTTTTCTCCACAGAGCGATTATTTGGCGCTCGCGGCCGACTACGCCATTCAGTGCTACGGGGTCGCGGACGGGGCTGTTGTCGATCGGATCGAGGTGCCAATCAAGGGCCTTTACGGGATCGCGATTTCTCCGGACGGTAAATACCTCGCAAATGCGGCAGCAGATGGAAAGGTCCGAATCTGGGAACGCAGCTAACGCGCAACGCCATACGTGCGATCGGCCGGTGAATCACAATCCCCGGCCAACCTCAAGTCTGCATCTTCCCGGTGCGGACGTTTCTGCCAGGAAGCCCGAAGTCGCCGGCAAGAGATGTACCTCACGCACAAACCTTCTGATCAGGAGATCGCTACGTTCGTGGCGACCCAGGAAGACAGACCATTCTCATACGGTCCTCTCGAACTCACCCGCGCCCAGCCGACCTCGGGTTACAACATCGACCACAATCGCGTGCGACTTGGCACCGCATCTCAGGCATTCAGAGAAGCTTCAACCGCTGTCCGCGAGTGGAAGATGTTTGACATCGGTTGGGTGCGCCTATATCCGGAGAGTAGCGCAATCGAGAGTGGCGCCACTGTCGCAGTCGTGGTCAGGCATTTGGGATTTTGGTCGATAAGCGCGTGTCGCATCGTTTACGTCGTTGAAGAGTCGGGTTTACAGCACCGGTATGGGTTCGCATATGGAACGCTGCCGGAGCATCCTGAGCGAGGTGAGGAAAGATTCACCGTTGAATGGAACACCGGAGATGACTCAGTCTGGTACGAAATACTGGCGATTTCAAAGCCCGGTCCAATGGCGATGCTCGCCTATCCGTATGTTCGAGCACTGCAAAGAAGATTTGCGCGAGACTCGATGAAAGCGATGATCCGAGCCGTTTCCAAACTGGTAGCGTCAGACTTTCCAAAGGAGAACTAACCAATTAAGCACTCCTTGTCACGAATTGCTCCCGATCGCCTGTGGATCGTTGTGCTCATCTCGGGCTTTCTCGGTCTGATGGTTGACGGCATGGATCTCATGTTTCTCTCCTACAGCCTGCCGGAGTTGATGAGGGACTTTCAGATATCGAAAGCAGAAGCTGGAGCGCTGGCCAGTTATTCGCTGTTGGGAATGGCCGTCGGTGGGGTCCTGGGTGGATGGGCCTCGGATCGCTTTGGCCGTGTGCGTGTAGTCGTCTGGACGATAGTCGTCTTCTCAGTTGGCACTGCTGCTCTCGGCTTGACCCAGACTTACTGGCAGTTTGCGCTCTTACGGTTCCTTTCGGCCCTCGGTTTGGGAGCCGAGTACGTCGTCTGCAATACGTTGATGGCCGAATACGTTCCGACGGAGCGACGCACGAGAGTCCTTGGAACACTCCAGGCTGGTTGGTCGGTCGGGTATGTCGTTGCGACGGTCCTGGCCGGGATGATCATTCCTGTATTCGGATGGCGATTCCTCTTCGCGACAGCGCTTGTCCCGGTCCTGCTGGCTCTTTTTATTCGCAGGGTCGTGCCGGAGCCGCCGAGCTGGCGGAGTACTGCGAACACCCAACCTGCCGTGATACCGGTCAGCCAGTGGAAGGAAGTCCTTGCGAGCCCACAACGCCGCAGGGTGTTCATGCTGTGGTCGCTGACTTCGTGCTTTCTTCAGTTTGGCTATTACGGCGTGAACAACTGGCTGCCCACTTATATCGTTAGTGAGCTCCATTTCAACTTCACTGCGATGACAGGGTATTTGGTAGGGACGTATGTCGCCATGGTTTTTGGCAAAATCATCGCCGGGTATCTGGCGGATATCATCGGCCGACGGTGGATGTATGTGATTGGTGGCCTTTCGACGGCGCTCTTTCTGCCGGTCATCGTTCAACTTAATACTCCTGGGAACATCATCGTGCTGCTGACGATTTTTGGGTTTCTTTATGGAATACCCTACGGCGTGAATGCCACATACATGGCTGAGAGTTTTGAAACTCACATCCGGGGAACGGCAATGGGAGGCGCCTATAATTTGGGACGTCTTGGCGCGGTGGTCGCACCGTGGCTGATTGGTGTCATTGCCACCAGGTACTCGATCGGTTTCGGCTTGATCATGATGGGGGCAGCGTACTTCCTGACTGGTATCATTCCCGCTCTCTTTATTCGCGAGAAGATGTACGACCCGCAGCAGGCTGGCACGGTGCAGGTAGTGCCCATGGCAGGCGTCGGCTCGTGAACCGCGAGAGTGCCACACAAGCAACTTCACTGTCGGGCATCCCCGTCGACGTATCAGAGATGTTCGCAAGATGTCATCGAATCAAATATCGCTGAGCGCGTCTTCAATCACCCGAGTACTTGGCACGGTGGCGGGCGTTCTGGTCCTTATCAGCACTGTCGGACAGTTGACGGCTTATCTGACCGGGCATAACCATATCCACGGGCTGGTGCCGTTATTCTACGTCGATGCCGAGCTGAATATCCCGACCTTCTTTTCTACGCTGTTGCTGCTCATCGCATCTCTCCTTCTGACGGTCATCACGCTGCTGGAGCGAAACCTGGCGGCTGCCCGCGTCTGGCAATGGGCGCTTCTCGCAGCCGGATTCCTGTTGATGACTGCAGATGAAGCATTTTCAATTCATGAGGCGCTGATGGTGCCGACCCGAGACCTTTTGGGTGAGGGGGTTTTCCGCGCGTTCTACTTCCCCTGGATTGTGCCCGCAGGCGTAATGATCCTCGTGCTCGCTCCACTCTTTTTCAAATTCCTCTGGCACCTCCCTCGACGAACAAGGGTCATTTTCCTCACCGCTGCGGTCCTCTTCGTTGGTGGCAGCCTCGGGTTTGAACTGATCGGGGGCCGGTACGCTCGATTGCATGGACTCAACAATTTGACCTACAGCATGATAGCAGGCTGCGAAGAATGCCTGGAGATGGCGGGAGTTATTGTCTTCATCCGCGGATTACTGCTATACCTCGCTGAGTACTATGGAGAGGTGCGATTCCGTTTCGATACCGCTCCTTAGAAACACCGCGGTTTGGGGAACAGGATGACTCACGGAGGGCCGTAGGG
>JBDTUW010000357.1:0-5247 GCA_040007555.1 Acidobacteriota bacterium
GAGGACCTCGCGCAGCGGTTCGCAGCATTCGTGGGTCTCGCCTGACATTCTCAATTCCCTCGGTGGTTGCCGCGTCTCTTAAGGAACTTGCGCGCAGACACGAAGCGACCATGTTCATGACGCTGGTGGCGGCGTTCGCGGCTCTTCTCTATCGGTATACCGAGAGCGAAGACATTCTTATCGGCACGCCGAGCACAAACCGGGATCGAGTGGAGATCGAAGGGCTTGTCGGTCTCTTCGTGAATACCCTCGTACTTCGCATTCGCGCCTCTGGTGGGATGAGTTTTACGGACCTGTTGACGGATGTTCGTGACGTCACTATGGAGGCGTTTGCCAACAAGGAAATCCCGTTTGAGAGAGTCGTAGACGTACTGCGCCCGGATCGCGATCTCGGCCGCGCTCCGCTCTTCGAGGTGATGTTCGATTTTCAAAAGCTCGCGTCCTATCAGCACAAACCGGGTCAGCACAAACCGGGTCAGCACAAACCGGGTCAGCACAAACCAGGTCAGCACAGACCGGGTCAGCACAAGTCCGGAGTTGGCTCAATCGATGCTCAAGAGCCGCAGCAATCGCGGGCTGCGGGGTTGAGAACGTCGTTCCTCGAGCTTGATAGCGGGACAGCGAAGTTCGAGTTGGGTCTCTCAATGCGCGAGACGTGGTCCGGGCTAAGCGGCGACTTTGAGTACAACACGGATCTTTTCGATCGCGAGACCGTTGCGCGCCTGGTTCGACATTTCGTCACGTTGCTTGAGAGCGTGACGGAGAACCCGGGCGTTGAACTTCGCAGGCTGCCTCTATCGTCGAGTGCCGAGCGACGCCTCTTGCTCGAAGAATGGAGCAATAACGGAAGGACGCGCAACGAAAACAGCGAGTGCTTTCCTCAGCTCTTTGAAGCTCAGGTCGAGAAGAGTCCGAATGCGATGGCGGTCAGATGTGAGGAACAAGGTCTCACGTATCGTGAACTGAACTCTCGCGCGAATCAGGTTGCTCACCTGCTGGGTGAGAAGGGAATCGGCCCCGAGGACCGAGTCGGAGTCTGTTTCGAACGCTCACTCGAAATGATCATCGCGATACTCGGAGTACTAAAGGCCGGTGCAGCCTACGTACCGCTTGATCCGGTTTACCCGTGCGAGCGATTGAGACAGCAGATGAATGAAGCAGCGATCGATCTGGTATTAACCAGCGACTTGCTGATCGACGGACTGAGCGATGACCAGAGAACGCGCCTGTTTGCAGGCATTGACGAGACGGGAGCCGCGACCCGCCACCTGAGCACTGACAACCCGATTTCTCGGGCGACGCCGAGCAATCTCGCCTATGTGATATTCACTTCCGGTTCAACGGGAGCGCCCACGGGCGTCGCGATCGAACATCACTCGCTTGTCAATCTTGCAGCCGGTCTGAGAGAAGCCGTTTACCGGCTCGAGCCTGAAGGCAGTCTCTGCGTGACCCTCAACGGTTCGATATCGTTCGATACCTCAGTGAAGCAGATAGTGCAGTTGGCCTCGGGGCACACACTCGAGATCGTACCCGAGCATCTGCGATGGGATGGCGAGGCGCTGCGCGATTTTCTCAATGCTCGCAAGGTGGATGTACTCGATATCACCCCATCGCAACTCAAGCTATTGATCGACGGCGGCCTGCTTAGCGCTGAGACGGAGTATCCGCGATTGCTCTTGATTGGTGGCGAGGCAATCGATGCTGTCGTCTGGCGACAGCTCAGTGAGGCGAAGACCGTTCGGTCCTTCAATCTTTATGGGCCGACCGAATGCGCGGTGGATGCCACCATCTGTGAGGTGAGCGGGTCTATTCAGCTACCCTTGATAGGCCGACCGATCAGCAACGTTGAGGTCTATGTACTCGACGCGATGCACGAACCAACTCCGCCGGGTGTAGCCGGAGAACTCTATATCGGAGGAGAAGGCGTTGGGCGCGGTTATCTGGGTCACCCAGAGCTGACGGCTGAGCGGTTTATTGCAAATCCATTTGCACCCGATCGGGGTGCATCGGGTGCACGGCTCTACCGGACGGGAGATAGGGTACGCTACCGCGCGAACGGCGATCTGGAGTTTCTGGGTCGCGTCGACCGTCAGCTCAAGATACGCGGCTTCCGTCTGGAGCCCGGCGAGATCGAATTCGCGCTCAAGCGGCACGAGGACGTGGCTGACGCGGTGGTTTTGTCACAGGGCGAAGGAGAGGAAAAGCATCTGGTTGCATATCTCGCGGCGAGGCCGGGCTGCGCGCCGACGATCAAGGGCAAGGAGCGATATCGATTGCCGAACGATCTGGAGATTGTTCATCTCAACGGGAATGAGACCGATTTTCTCTATGACGAGGTATTTGAGAGACTAGCGTATTTGAGAAACGGGATTGTTCTTGGAGAGGGGGCATGTGTCTTCGACGTCGGAGCGAACATCGGAGTCTTTGCACTGTTTGCGAATCTGCGGAGCCCCGGCGCGCGAATTTTCGCTTTCGAACCGAATCCGCGGCTCTTTGAGATACTCGAGGCGAACGTCCTGCTTTATGCGGCGAATGCTCAGCTCTTTAGTTGCGGGCTCTCGAGTACTGCGCGCAAGGCGGCTTACACTTTTTACCCCGGCTTCTCATCGCTCTCCGGTCTCTATTCCGATCCGGACCAGGACAAGGAGGTCGTGAGATCCTTCATCAGACGCGAACAGCACGAAGTTGACGCACGGAACGGTGTCCAGAGTGACGGCCGGAACGCAGTCGAGCAGGTGCTGGTTGAGGAGCTGCTCACTGAGCGATTCGAGCAGGAGCACTTTGAAGTTGACCTGCGTACACTTTCGGACGTCATCCGCGAGTACGGCGTCGAGAGGATCGATCTCCTCAAGATCAATGTCGAGAAGAGCGAGCTCGATGTGCTTGAAGGAATTCACGGTTCAGACTGGGCAAAGATCGATCAGATCGCAGTTGAGGTACACGACATCGATGACCGGCTCAGCACAATTGTGGAGTTGCTGAGGAATCAGGACTACCAGGTGCAAATCGAGCAGGATTGGCGGCTGGATGAATCCGCGCGAACAAACTTCTATGTTTATGCGACGAGACTTGCCCCGGCCGTGACACCTGCGTTGAAACCTCGATCGTCGACTCGTCGGGTGCTGACAGCGACGGGGCTGCGCGAATTTCTCGAGGCGCGTTTACCGGAATATATGGTGCCGACGGAGTTTGTGGTGATGGAGTCACTGCCCCTGACACCGAATGGAAAGATCGATTACCGTCTGCTTCAGCAGACGAAGAGACAGGCTTCGCCGAGCCGAGAGCAGCGCGAAGCGGAGACTGGAACGGAACGGAAACTCGAGCGGGTATGGGCGGAGGTTCTGAAGCGTGAACGAATCGGAATCGATGAGAATTTCTTTCGGATAGGCGGGCACTCACTGCTTGCTGCTCAACTTGTCGCACGGGTGCGCGAGACGTTCGGCGTTACACTTGCATTGAGAAGCTTGTTTCAGTTGCCGACAATTGCCGGCCTTGCAACCTTGATCGACGCCTCATCATCCGCGATGCCGCCAACAATGGCGGCGTTGATCCCGGATCCGGACCACCGCTATGAGCCATTCCCGCTGACGGAGATTCAAGAGGCTTACTGGATTGGACGCGGTGACGCATTTGAGTTGGGCAATGTCGCAAGCCACGCCTATCTCGAGATCGAGAATCACGGATTAGATGTTGAGCGTCTGGCAGCCGCATGGAGCAGACTCGTTGCGCGGCACGAAATGCTACGAACCATCGTTCTCGCTGATGGGCGCCAACAGACCCTGCAAACAACTCCTGATTATCGGATCAGGGAGTTAGACCTTCGCGGCCTCGATCAAGCGACTCAATCCGCGAGACTCAACTCTGTTCGAGACGAGATGTCGCATCAGGTACTGCCTTCGGATCGCTGGCCGCTGTTTGAGATACGCGCCAGCCATCTTGATGACACCCTGATACGATTGCACATCAGCCTCGACGCCCTCATCGCCGATGCCATGAGCATTTTCAGGATCTTCTCCGAGTGGCGCCGCTTCTACCACGAGCCTACCTTGAAGATTCCGTCGCCGTCGCTGACTTTTCGGGACTACGTGCTGGCGTGCCGGAAGGAACGCGAGTCCGGAGCGTATGCGCAGGCAAAGCAATACTGGGTCGATCGTCTCGAGACGCTGCCTCCAGCACCGGCGCTGCCAATTGATCCGACATCGGCGGCGTTGAAATCCCCTCGCTTCACGCGCCGGACGTCGCGGCTCGACGCAGCGGACTGGAAGCGAATCAAGGAGGTGAGCGCGAAGCAGGGACTGACGCCCTCTGTCACTCTCCTCGCTGCGTATGCGGAAATACTGAATGCGTGGAGCAGGAGTCCTCGATTCACGATCAACCTCACGCTCTTTAACCGGCTCCCGCTGCACCCTGAAGTCAATCAGATCATTGGTGACTTTACTTCCCTGACGCTTCTCGAGGTGGATCACACAAAGGGGCGTCCTTTCAAGGAGCGGGCAGCGGCACTTCAGAGCCAGTTGTGGCAGGACATCGATCACCATCAGTTCAGTGGTCTTGCCGTCATGCGTGCACTTTCGCAGCGAGCAGGAGGACGAGATCGCGCAGCGATGCCGGTGGTTTTCACCAGCGCTCTGGCGCTCGATTCCCTGGTGGAAGACTCCTCGGGCCTTGAATGGATTGGGGAACTCACCTACAGCGTTGGACAGACACCACAGGTCTGGTTGGATCACCAGGTCTTCGAATTGAGTTCCGGTCTTGTTTTCAACTGGGATGCCGTGGATGACCTTTTCGAACCCGGTGTCATTGACGACATGTTCGAGGCGTATACCGATTTGCTCAAGCAATTATGCACCTCTGACGATGTGTGGACGATGACGGAACTTGAGCTTTCAAGGGCTGAATGCCAGACTGGCGACGAACGTGCGAGTCCGAAGACCCTGACATCCGCAGTCAAAGAGGGGGGCACAATGGGGGTCACAATGGAGCAGCTTGGAGGCCTCCTGGAAAGCCTCCGAGGACTGGAACGGGATCAGTTTGCCATCGCAAAGTATCGCTACCCTTCAGCCGGCAGCCTCTATCCGGTTCAGACATACATCAGGGTCCGGTCGGGCGGAATCAAGGGGGTCGACGGCGGCTACTATTACTACGATCCCATGGGCCACGAGATGGTAAGGCTTCGACACGAGGCGGCCGCCGAAACCGCGGCGGACCCGGCTCGCTCGTCCGACGTGGATGAATCGTTTGAAATAC
>JBDTUW010000358.1:0-5215 GCA_040007555.1 Acidobacteriota bacterium
CTCGCCGGACGGAACCGTGGAAATCATCAGGAGATACGGGGATCGTGTGCGCTGGATATCAGCCGGAGACCGCGGCGTATACGATGCAATGAACAAAGGAATGGCGCTGAGCAGCGGCCGCTATCTGTACTTTATCGGCGCCGGCGATTTGCTGCGCCCCGGGGTCCTGAAGCGAATCGCGGCCGAGCTGCCCGCCCACGATCGGGGATTGGTCTACGGCAACTTTCATCTGCCAAACGACGAGACGGACTATTATGGAGAAGTGAGCAAGTGGTTTTTGCTCCTTGTCTACAATATCTGCCATCAGTCCGCGTTTTATGGCCGCGGTATCTTCGAACTGCTGGGAGAGTACGATCTGAATTATCGCGTGCGTGCGGACTACGGGATCAACGTTGAAGCCTTTTGCGATTCCAGGATCGAGAAGCGGTTTATCGATCTGGTCATTGCGGACTATGAAGGCGGCGGATTAAGTGAATTGCACGAGGATGTGGCGTTTGTCCGGGATTTTCCTGCATTAGCGCGCCGGTGTCTTGGAGTTAATCGGCTAGTGGCACCCGAGCCGCTTTTCAGTTTTCTCATGCGATTGAAGTTCAATGCGCGGTTTCGGGCGTTTGGACGCAGGGTGTTTCAATCATACTCAAGCGTCAAGGGGGCGATGTGAATGCTTGAAGACCAGGTGACTGCAGGGACAACGGGGACATCAGGGACTGCGATTGATTTGCCATTGCAATGCCGGCCGGCCCTGCTGTCCCTGAGGTCCCTTTTGTCCTTGTTGCCCCCGCAGCCCCACTTGTCCCGAATTTCAGCGTGGTCTGCCTCAATCAAAGTATGACCCAGTACCTTGCCCCATTTGCGGCGAGCGCGGTTTTCGCAATCGAACACATTCTCGCGCTTCTCCTTATCGTCATCATCGCGTTCGCGATCGGACGCAGACTGACCGCCCGGGTCGCTTATCACAACCCACTCGAAGCCGCCTGTTTTTCAACCTCGCTTGGTCTTGGATTCATTTCCTTTCTGATCCTCTTCCTTGGACTCTTTCACCTTCTCTATCCATCAACTCTCGCGATCACACTCGCGATTGCCTTGTTAGCGTGCCACCCGGTGCTGGCTACCTGCCTTCGCAACATTCGAGGTCTCAATCCGCAACGGCTGTGGAGTCGCCCGCTGTTGGGACTTGCCGTCATCGTCATCCTGATTGTGACGATTCCGTTCTTTGTGCTGTCGCTATATCCGCCGTCCGATTGGGACGCGACCCAATATCACCTGGCGGCGCCAAAGATATATGTGCGCGAACATGCCGTAGTCTTCACTCCTTACCTTCGCTATCCGGTCTTCCCGCAGACCAATCAGATGCTTTTTACCGGCGCGCTGCTGCTCTATGACGACCCCGTAGCGCAACAGATTCAGCTCCTCATGCTGCTGACGCTCGCTGGAGCGCTGGTCTCATTCGGTTGCCGCTACTTTAGTTTGCGGGCGGGATGGTGGGCGGCGGCCTTGCTGCTAGCAAGCCCGCTGGTCGTTCTTCTCGGCACGATCGCTTACGTTGACGTCGGGCTCGCGCTGTTTGTCTTTCTCGCGGTCTATGCATTCTGGAATTGGAGGGAGACTCGTTCAAATTTCTGGTTGGTTCTGAGTGGTGTCTTCTGTGGCCTGGCCTTTAGCTCAAAGTTTACTGGCGCCTTCTTTCCGCTGGTCTTCTGTCTCAGCCTTGTCTGGACTGGTTGGAAGGAGAGGCGGTTCCGACTCCCGTTTATTCTGGGTGGCGTCGCACTGGCGGTCGCAAGCCCATGGATCGTCCGCGGCATTTATTATGCGGGCAATCCCTTGTTCCCTTTCCTCGAGGATTTCTTCACGGGGATTTTTGGTCAACGGCAGGTAGACCCTATAGGATTCCGTGACCAGGTTGCCTCATCGCTTGGAGTGGGCACTGGTCGCAGCACGCTGGCACTTCTCAAGGTTCCGTGGAATCTGGCATTTCATCAGGAAGTGTTTCTGCCGGAAGCGCGTCTTTCAGTGGTCAGCTTCCTGTTGCTTCCGTTGACGGCGGTCTGCGCGGTCTTTGATGTGAAGATCCGGCGAATACTACTGCTGGCGTTGTCCTACACCGTCTTCTGGTTTTTTGGGTATCAGTTTGTCAGGTACCTGGTGCCGGCGCTTCCACTCTTCTGTCTGGCGGCGGCGGCGAGCGTTGACTGGCTGCTCGGACGTCTGTCAAAGAGACCGGCTTGGCTAAACTCGCCCGTGTTGACAGGGGTGATCTGCGTGATCCTGATCCTCCCCGCCTGGTACTATGCTGCGCGTCGGGTTCGATGGGAGGGATTCGTGCCAACGACAAGCGCGGAGCGTGATCGCTACCTCACAACACGCATTCCTTCTTATCCCGCCTACCAATTTCTCAACTCTCTCATGGGTGAAGCCTACCGTCTCTACGCACTTGACGACGTCAAGATGGCCTATCACGCCGATGGGACATTTATGGGTGATTGGTATGGCGAAGCGCGTTACGGCCGCATCCTCGCGAAGATGAATAGCAGCGAAGCGTTGTTTGATGAGTTGAAGCTACTCCGCGCCGATTACCTGCTTCTGAACTCGGCCGTCGAGAAGGCAAAGCTTCCGGAAGACGAGTTCTTCCGCCGGAACTTTCGCCTGGTATTCGCGGTCAATCAGACACGCGTATTCGAACTGAGCAAAGAGAAGGTCTACCAATAATGGTGAACGAGCGGGCGGATTTGCTGATCGTAGAGAGATCGGATCGCCTGCATTGTTTCCGTAGAAAGAGGAGGAAGATCGGCTGCCGCCGCATTCTCCTCAACTTGTGATGCCTTCTTGGCGCCTGGAATTGCGCAGGTGACGGCATCGAACATGAGGATCCATCGCAACGCGAATTGTGTGAGGCTCATGCCAGGCGGAACGAGAGGCTTGAGCAAGTCGACTGCGTCGAGACCGGTTGAGTATTCGACTCCAGAGAAGGTTTCCCCGCGATCGAATGCCTCTCCCTGACGATTGAACCCGCGATGATCGCCTGCCTCAAACTCGCTCGATCGCGTAAACTTGCCCGTCAAGAGCCCGGATGAAAGCGGCAGTCGGGCTAATACGCCGACGCGGTTCTCAATCGCTCTGGCGAAGAACAAGTCGGATGGGCGCTGGCGAAAGATGTTGAAAATGATCTGCACCGTTTTGACGCCGGGATATTCGATCGCCTTCAGTGCCTCTTCTACTCGTTCAACGCTAACGCCATAGTGGCGAATTTTGCCTTCGGCGGTCATCTCATCAAGAGCGGCAAAGACTTCGGGTCTGTAGTAGACATCCGTGGGTGGACAATGCAATTGCAGGAGATCGAGGGCCTCGGTTTCGAGGTTGCGTAAGCTGCGTTCGACGAAGCCTCTGAGATTGGCTGCATTGTATCCGTCGGCATGGTGAGGATTGAGTCGTCGACCAGCCTTGGTGGCGATGATGATTTCACGCTCCTGTTGCCCATTTTGACCGATCTCACGGCGGAGTTTTGCCAGGAGCCGTTCGCTCCGGCCATCGCCGTAGACATCGGCGCTGTCAAAGAAGTTGACTCCAAGATCTACGGCGCGATGAATTGCCGCGAGCGATTCCTGATCGTCGACCTTGCCCCATTCGGCTCCAATCGCCCACGCGCCAAAACTGACGCTCGAAACTTTCCAGCCCGTGCGGCCTAATTCTCGATATTGCATTGCGAAACAGTCTCCCTGGAAACACGCCGCTTGCCTAAATTGCGCATCCTGCAATGCGGCAGGGACAACAGGGACAGCAGCGAACGAAAAGGGACGGCAGAACAATGGTGCAGACACCCGCTCAAACTGAATAAGAGAACCGCTGCCCCATATCGTCCCTGTAGCCCCAGCCGCCTGTTGTCCCTGCAGTCCCTGCTGTCGTTGCAGCCCTCCCCCAACCTAACCTTCCGTCTGATCCACTACCTGACGCGCCAGCTGTTCTCGGTGGTAATTCGCGTCGCCAAACATGATCTCCGATGATTTCGCGCGCTTGTAATAAAGATGCAGATCATGCTCCCACGTAAAGCCAATGCCGCCGTGCACCTGTATCCCGCGATTTCCCACTTCTCGCGCTGCATCTGAGCAGTAGGCTTTCGCGATCGAGACCGCGAGACGCGCCGCTCGATCATTCTCCGATACTGCCCACGCAGCATAGTAGCTTGCCGATCTTGAACCTTCAGTCCACAACAGCATATCCGCACACTGGTGCTGCACCGCCTGATAGATTCCGATCGGACGACCGAATTGCTGTCGCGTCTTGGCGTATTCGACAGTGTTGTCCAGCACCCACTGCATTCCTCCGAGCATCTCAGCGCATAGCACAACCGTCGCGACGGCCGTTGCCTGATCGAGCGCTTCCTCGGTATTAACGTGGAACTCCAACGCATCGCCTGCGGGAACATTCACGTTGTTGAACTCGACACGGTATAGCTTGCGTGTGGCGTCGAGCCCTGGAGTCGCGGTGATTGAGACTCCCGGCTGCCTGCTCGCAACAGGTATGAGGATCACCTTTCCGGCATGCCGAGCGACACAGATGATCAAATCAGCGATCGCCGCATCCGTGACGAACTCCTTGCATCCGTTGAGAACCAGATCCTTGTCTCGGGCGACAGCCTCCAGCTGTACGGCTGAGGTGTCCCAATCGGCGCTTTCCTCGAGCAACGCCACCGTCGCTTTCAGATCACCACTGGAGATCGCTTCGAGGAACTGCGCTCGCTGTCCCTCGCTACCCGCTCGAGCGATCAACGCTGCGGCCCATACTGTCGAAAGAAAAGGGCTTGGCAGACAGGCTCTGCCCATCTCCTCAGCGACAACAGCCAACTCCACGAGGCCGAGCCCAAGACCACCAAACTCTTCGGGTATCAGCAGCCCGGTCCATCCCTGGTCCGCCAATGCGCGCCAGAGTGGCTCGTCGAATCCAGTTTCAGTTTCCATCAGGGCGCGAACGCGCTCGGATGAAGACTCCCGGGTGAAGAAGGTGCGGGCCGATTCCTGCAGCATCTTCTGCGGTTTGCTCAAGTCAAAGTTCATTCCTGCTCACTTGCTATAACAGATTTGAATGCGCGTTTTCCGAACCGCAATGTAACTTGCGGCGACAGGGACGGCAAGGTCAGTTGTCAGTTGTTGTCAGTTGTCGGTTGCCAGTTGCCAGTTTGCCAGTTTGCCAGTTTGCCAGTTGCCAGTTGCCAGTTGCC
>JBDTUW010000359.1:0-5212 GCA_040007555.1 Acidobacteriota bacterium
ATCGAGAAGGACGGTGAGCTCACTGTCAGGCCATTCGCCGATATCCGGCATCTTCGAAACCTCAGCGGAGACGTGATAGCTGGCGCGATCGATTGGATACCGCTCGCGTGCAAAGATGACGATCTCGCGGAAGAGCTGGGGATTAACTTCTCCGATGGCCCGGAGCGCCTCGAGATAGCTTGTGCCAGCCGTCTTCAGATGCACCAGGTCTCCACCCAGCCGTGCAGCAATCGGATAGATGCTGAACTTGTCAGAGCCCGAGTGCAGGCTGAGCTTGTAGGGTCCGAACGCCCGCGCGACCGCAAGGTGCGATGCAAATGATTCCTCGAACTCACCGAGATCACCAATATAGTCCACGCCCTTCTCGAAGTCACCGATGTATCTTGGCGCGAGGCTCACCCATTTCACGCCCAGCCTTTTCAGTTCGTGCGCGATATAGACGTGTTCCGCGAGTGTCGTGACGGTCTCCGTTTCGTCAACGCTCATCTCGAGTTCGAAGGGACGTTCCCCCATGACGTTTTCCAGATGCCGGAACATCTTCGCCGTGTGGGCGACGACGCGGCCGTATTTGGCAGTGGCTCGCAAAAGATCGACTTCCGTGATTTCGAGAGTCGACGACCCCAGGTCGAGCTGTTGGCCAGCCAGCTTTGCCCGCACGTCCTCCCAATTGGTCTCAAGATCGTCCCAGGGCAGCGCCGCGACCTTTTCGCTGAGGCTGTCGATCGGAGCCGTATTCGCGTCGTTATCGACGTGCTCTCCGGGATCGATCGTGTAGAAGGTGTACCCGGCGGCCGCGCACACATCGATATCGGCGGTACTCTTCAGGTGATCCGCGTCGGCGCCAAAACCGAGCCGCCAACCCTCCTGAAGAATGCCCCAGAGAGCGTCGTCCATAACCTCCTGCGGCGTTCGACCGGTGCGTAGGTTTTCGCGCATCGACTGCTGCGCAAGAATCGGCGCCATCGAGGAATGTCTGATGGCGCGAATGTGTCCCGGTGTGGCCAATCCAAGGCGATCGCCACATCCAGCCGACTTCCTGAGGCCAAGCGGCACCGGCACGAGAAACGTCAGACGGCGCCGCAACGTAGCCGCATTCCCCGCAGTGGTTTCCGCCAGCATCAGATTGAGACTCATACCCTGAGGGTTAACCGTAGTCGAGATCCCTTCAAAGTCGGCTGGAGTTTCTCGCTTTGAGAGTATTCCGAGAACTCTCCTTCGATCGCTTCTCAGCAGAAAAAAAAGTGTCTCATCGATCGCCGTGATCGAGCGCGGGTAAACGCCCAGTCCACTGATACCCTCAAGCTCCAGGGCGAGGCGTTCGGCATCCTCCCGTAGAAGTTCGTCCTGCAGGTCTGTGGCCTGCAGACAACTATTCAGCAAATCGGACATCCGTGATTCCTCCATTAAATGGCATCAAGCCGCGATTACGCCGACCATGAACCATGTCAAACGATACCGTCCTGGTCACGATGCAAGGACATTTGGCAAAACAAATGATCTCACATTGGGATGCAGCCGGATCCAGAGACCCGGGTTCTCATCAAGTTGCCGGCTGCGCTCCGACAAATCGTCAGCAAACTCAGTCTCGAGGACGCGTTTGTAGCTGACCCGCTTTGCCGGTGCCGTATCGGCATCTACGATCGACTGAACCAGCAGCTTTGCGTTGAGGATAGCGGCTGGCCCGAGCGTGAAGAGGTGAGAGGCCTGGCGGCATTCGGTCTCATCGTTGGCAGTAATCGTGCTGCCGCCGGCCTTAAACTTGGTGACGTGGTGCTCGAGAATGCTCGAAGAGATCGGCATGAGCCCTGCAACATCAGCAGCGTGCGCGCCAGAGCCTGGCTTGATGTATGCAAGATGAGACGCGCCTTCGGGTTCAGGGCCATGACCGAGGAAGAAAATATCGGCGCCGCCCGCGGCCTCGAGGAGTTCGACATAACGCGCCGCTTCCAGTTCGAGATCCTCAGCGTCAGTTCGGAAGGAGGAGAAGCTCTTAACTTTTCTCAAGAAGTGGTCTCCGAGAAGTCGTTCGAAGTCTCGAACAAAACTCAGCCCGCTCGCCATCCGCATGGGCGCAAGCGCATCCTGCGTGAATACGCGAAGTCGCCCAAGCAGTTGATCGAGCGTCTCGTCTGCCGCTCTTTCGCCGATCAGTTGATGCATCGCCTGCGCGCCTCTACCGCCGAGCAGGATGATGATCAGATCACCGCCCTTATTCTCTGCAAGCCTCTCCAACTCAGCGAGCATCGCTGCGCCGACGGCCTGCTCAGATGGCAGCACTTCGGGAACCAACTGCCTCGGACTCCAGCTGGCAAGATACTCACCGGGGTCGTCCAGGTCTCGCTCAAACCAGATATTCGATTCGCTCATGCGTCGCACGAGCGGACGATGTGCAGGACTCAACGTAATCCTCCCCAGGGCAAGCTAACCGTAAGGAATCAAAATTCTTTCATACCAACCGGATCTTCGCAAATGGTCTGACCACCAGCGTGCAAGTCGACTTGAGGAGATCGAGTTCCCGCTAGCGTGAGCTTCCAGGACAGCCTCGCCAGATCACAAGATCGATAATTGACATGCCTGACGCGCACGTGCTAAGCAGGGACTACAATGCCATCGGGACGAACGCACGATCTTCTGACTTACGCGCTCATTCCGCCATCAATTCTCGCCGCCCATTGGTATTGGGGCAACTTGAGACTCACTGCAGTCGCGACGATCGCGATGGTCTTCGCCGGTCTCATGTTCGGACCCGACCTCGATATCAAAAGCATCCAGTACAAACGATGGGGACCCCTTCGGTTCATCTGGTCACCTTACAAAGTTGCGACAACTCATCGCTCCAGACTCTCGCACGGCCTGCTTTTCAGTACGATCTTCCGGGTGCTTTACTTTCTAGTCATTGTGCTGCTGATCTCGACCACTGTTCTCTACATTCGTCACCGGTACCTTGACGGTCTGTCTACAAGTTGGGTGGCAGAGTTTCAGGGGATGAGCGACATTTTCAAGGGTCTTTGGCAGCGAACCGGTGGCGGATATCTCCAGGCGGGCCTCTTTGGATTATGGGCAGGAGCAGCCGCCCATACGGTTCTCGATGTGACAAATTCGATCGCCCGACTGATCTGGAAGGCCTTCTAGACTAGGAGAAAGGCAACACAATCCCCCTTGTGGCTGATTTTCAAAATGCCCCTACATCTTTGCGACGTTGCTTTACGTTGAAATAGTCTTACGCGCGAGATTACATGGAACCACCGGCAGCGCTACCACTGCTTTTGTCGCGGCGGTTGTTGACGAACTTAATCCTCCGCACCCTTGATGACCATCGGGGCGGCGAGCGACTCGCACCCTTTGAAACTCAATACCAGATCGTACTGTCCTGGCAATTGGGTCTTCGGTAGCCCTGCGTTGACCTGCCAGGTGCCGTTTTGACGAACAAAACCCACGAAGTCTGGAGCAAATGACATCTCATTCAGACGAAGCCCCACATTCTCGGTCGTCGCGCTCTCGTCAAGGCCGTGCACATACAGTACCAGTAGCGACTTCACGCCGGTGGAGTGAATGTCGGTCCCGTAGTCGGCTCCGTTTCGAATCGTGACGATTTTTGGGCGTTCCCTTTCGCCCTGCACCAGTTTGATCTGCTGGCAATCCGTCAAGGATGAACCACACTCGACTGCCACCTCAACCAAGTCTCCCTGGATGCCCTCAGGAATGTCTACTTCCACATATCCCAGCAGTGGCACGACTGCAACACCGCGCGACGCGACCAGGTCCCGATGGATCTCAGGGACGCGGCCGACATAGGCAGGTTGCGCCACCAGATCCGATATTCTGACAACTACCGAATTGCAGTCAGCGGTTTCCAGATCGAGACCTGAAAGCACCAGACCCAGCCGCGCGTCATCCCCGGTTGCAGGCACTTCCGGCAGACCTGGAGCGTCCGCACGTCCCGCAAACTCGAGCGTCAGACCGCTTTGCGCGGTGCCTGCGACGGCACCGATCAAACGCCGCTTCCGAAGTGTACTCCAGCAATATTGAGTCCCCCCACCCTTGATTCCGACCAATTGCGCGTCCATCTCAATTGCCAGATTTCTGATCTCAGCATCTGAAAATGTCGCTCCAGTCCACGTGTCCTTCTCGATCTCCTCGAACTCGGCCTTCACCAGTCCGTTGGTATGGAACTTGTAGAGGCCACCTTCTCTCAGTCTTGAGTATGCGCCGGCAATGTTCGTCGCGATCACATCCTTGCTCGGCATGTGCTGATATACATAAATAGAGAATCCGAGGTCAAAATACTCGGAGGGCAACTCGCTCAGGCTGACCCCATCGATCTCAAGCCAGCGGACGTTTGTCAGATGAGCGAAGCGTTGTCGTGCCTGACGGATCATTTCTCCGGAAACATCAACAGCCCATATCTCCCCGAAAACCTCTGCGAGGTGACCTGTCATACGGCCAATCCCGCAGCCAAGCTCGAAAACTCTCAGTTGCCGGAGATCGCGTCCCTCGAGCGCCGCGCGAAAGTCCGGAAGCCACCACTTCTCGAGCTCTGCCTTCCCTCCGGCGAAGAATTCATCATCGCTCTGAGCCACGCCAACGGTGTTGATAAACCACTTTGCGTTCTCCTGCGCACGCGAGTTCCAATCCTCCTTCATGCGCGATGAAACCACACTATCGTTATTCGCAGGGTTCTTGATCACTCGATGTTTGCTCATTTTATACTTCCGGCAACTGCCTCCTTTCACAGTCTACCGGGAGCCGGTGCATGGAGTACAGCCGCCGCTTTTAGGCGGAGCGGGACCCGGCAAACCGGGCTGCTGCGCGTCCGACGCTGTGATCTTGCCGGGTTCCGATTGTTGGACTATGATTGAGTCCTTGATGACCCAGGCGAAGAACCGCATGAGTATACAGATGAAAGTCAACGCCCATGTCACACTCACGTGCTGTTGTTGTTGCTAACAGTGCGCCCGCTTCATTGCTCGACCTCATCGGCAATACCCCTCTCCTGAAGCTGCAGTATCTGAACAAGAATCCTCGAGTAGAGGTTTACGGAAAGGCAGAGTGGGCAAATCCGGGAGGATCGGTAAAGGACCGGCCCGCGCTGAACATGATTCTCGAGGGTGAGCAGAGTGGCGCTCTCGTTCCCGAGAAGACGATCATTGACGCCACGAGCGGCAATACCGGCATCGCCTACGCAATGATCGGGGCCGCGCGCGGTTACAAG
>JBDTUW010000360.1:0-5208 GCA_040007555.1 Acidobacteriota bacterium
TTCTCACTCGATACGGCGGGGAAGATCAAAAAGCGCCGGTCGTGGATCGGAGGCAGGTGAGCGGCAACCTGCTGAGTCTCTTTGACGCTTCGATGAGTTTTGTGACGCGTTATGTGGATCTTTGGGATGCTCGTCCATCGCGCCGCACGATCGACGAGCAGGCGGTGGCGACTGACGAGCCTTCGGAGGCATTTGTGCGCGGTCGCGCCAATTATCATCGAGGTGCAATTATCGAGGCGTTGATCAACCTTCTTGCGCACTGCGACTGGGGTCCGCGCGATCGTGAAGCGCGAGTCAATATCTTCGACGAGTCGATTGAGCTGCTCAATCCAGCGCCCGACCTCGCCCTTCCGGTCGTTTCACTTCGATACGGCGTGGCGATTCCGCCGAATCCCAGACTCAAAGCGGTAATAACGAACCCACACTACGGGATTCCGCCGAGTACGGGTGGCCTGCCCCGGCTGATTGCCGACTCGCGGGCATTCGCTCGGCGAGCTCCGGAGGGCCCGACCCTGGTCAACCGGGAGTTCCGTTTGAAACTCTTTGGACTGTGCTGATTATTTTTTTATCTCTTCTGCTGTTCGACCGCGTTGTTTTCCGCGGCCCGCTACGGTCCAACCCGCCAGGACAAGCGATCACTCGACCGATCGCCAGACTAAATCTTAATCGCGCGACCGCCGCCGAGCTGGAACGCCTTCCCGGAATCGGGCCCGTCCTCGCCTTGCGAATCGTCGAGCACCGACGTCTGCACGGTGATTTCAGCCGCGCCCAGGATGTCATTATTGTGCGGGGCATGAGCGCGCGACGCTATCGTTCAATTGCAAGTCTTATCTGCATTTGACGAACGTTTGATGGGTGAGATCGTGACCATCGGTTGAGAACGTCATCGCGCCGCACGAACCGGTTCTGAGAATCTCAGCGCCCATCTCCCTCAACCGCGAAATCACCTCATCGTGTGGATGGCCAAACGGGCTTGGGGACCCTGCCGAGATAAGCGCGAACTGTGGCGCCACTCGCGAAAGGAACTCACGCCCTGAGGATGTCCTCGAGCCATGGTGGGCTACCTTCAGGACGTCAGCGCGAAGATCGTCAGAGCTGGCTACCAGAAGCGCCTCGGTCCTGCTCTCGATATCACCGGTTAGCAGGAATCGTCGTTCGCCATAGACGAGCCGCAGAACCAGCGAACGATCGTTCGGTGAGAACCGAGGTGACCTCATCTCGGGAAATGGAGCCAGCACCTCAACTCTGACATCATCAATCTCAAAGGCATCGCCGCGCGAGAGGGTTTTCCGAGGAATGCTTTTGCGAGTAATCGCGAACGGAAACGGCCGGTGAGCTTCTTCGTTCTCAAGTTGAGGGCCCGACAGCGCGCGACCTATGGTGAAGCTCGGAACGATGTCATCAAAACCCTGAACGTGATCGGCATCGCTGTGAGTCGCTGCAATGAGATCGATCCTCTTGACGCCCTGGCGCCACAGGAACGGTGCGATCGCGAGTTCACCGATACCCGCCCGGTCCTCGATGAACGGCGTACTCGTGTCGCCTTCACCCGATCGATCGAATGCGAGTTTCCCCCCGGCATCCAGCAGCATTATCGTTCCGCGGGGGAAATTGATAGCGATCGAGTCCCCCTGACCGACATCCAGAACCGTCACGCTTAACCTTCCGCGCACAAATCTGTGCTCGAACGGATATGCGACGAGCAACCACATAAACACTACCCAGGCAGCGATCATGGCAGCACTGACAACACGCGCTCCGATGCGCCGGAACCCTTGCCGAGCGACCGCTGTCGTCAGCTGCAAAGGATTCCACCGCCAGAGAATACGTACGAGACAAAGGACCACCAGGAGGTACAAACCGTAAACAAGCACTGACCGTTCGCCGAAATCCGGTACGCGAACCGCGGCGTGAGGAACGTCATCAAAAAAGTGAGAGACTTCTACCGCGATTCTGCCGAGCTCGGTCAGACAACGGGCCAGCGGTGCGGCAATGCGCTCATCGACTGCGAGGACGAGCAGATATAGGCATCCGGAAATCATGAGCAGGAAGATGAGAAGCGCTTCGATGACATTGGTCATCGGCGCGATGATCGAAACGCGATGAAAGTAGAGGATCATGAGCGGCAGTAGAGCACTCTGGATACCGATCGTGGTCAGTAAAGTGGCGAAGACGGCGCGGGCGATCCACGTCGCGTGCAGCATCGGAGGAAGTCGTAGACCCTTTGCTTTGTCGAGACGATATCGAATGCGCGAATCCTCGATCTGATTCCTGAATGCCGCTGCGTCCCAGAAGACGAGCTCAGCGAATCGCCTGATCGTCCTCGGACAGGAGGGAGGGTGGGGGGTCGTTTCCGACGGCTTCCATTGACCGATTCTGCGAAGGCGCTCATAGAGCGGTCCCGTCCCTAGCACAATCGCGAGCACCGTCAGGAATGAAAGCTGAAATCCTGGATTGAACAGGTCTCGCGGCTCCCAGGCCAAGAGCGTCAAGGCGACAGCGCCAAGAGTGTTGGCTCCCACCTGCCTGCGAAAGATGATTTCTCCAAAAAGAGCAATTGATAGCATCGCGGCCGCGCGTGTGACGGCGGGTTGCGCTCCGACCATGATCGAAAATGCCCAGAGCGCGCTGATTATCAAAAGAATCCTGGTGGATCGCCGTCGCACCATCAGGTTGGTGAGGAATAAGAGGGAACTCGCGAGCAACGCAATATGGAGACCCGAAATCACCAGCAGGTGATAGGTGCCCCCGGAGCGGAATGTCTCAGCCACACGACGGTCGAGGAAGTTGTGGTTTCCAAGAATTGCCGCGACCAGCAGCCCCGATGTAGGCTGCGACAGCGTCCGTAACAGGCTTCTGATGGCGGCTGACCTGAGAGAGTAGAGAAGCCGAAGAAACCCCGAGCCTCTGCCAGTTCCGAGCACTTCGATGAGCAGCGGGCTCTTGATCGCAGCCACCGCGTCCAGACCTCGTTGATCGAGAAGCGCCTGAAATGACGTGGTGCCCGGGTTCTGATATCCAGGCGGACGGCGCAGATGACACAGGACACGGAGCCTGGTGGCGTAGTCAAGCTGGAGTGCGTCGTAGTCCCTGCGGTCATCTTCATCATTGAATGAAATGACGAGTTGCACGCGGCCGGTTGCCCTTCGCCGTACACGTGACAAGACGACGGCGGTTGCATCGACCTCGAGCAGGAGCCGATCGGGAGCAAGCTCGGGTGCTCGGGCGATCTTCGCTTCGAGCAGCACGGGTTCGTCCTCGCGAGGTTGACCCCGTTCAATCTGACTCCTGATCCTGTCCGGCCCGACGCTGGCATCATCGAGGGCTACGAGTGTTCCGCCCATGACAAAGAAGCCAGCCACAAGGATTGGCATTGCTGAATGTCGGTTGAAGAGCAGAGCCAGCCCTGCCAGGAACCAAAGGGCCAGGATGATCGAGAGCCACACGTGGCAGGTAAGCCAGTGACTCCCGGAGAGCATTCCACAAATGAAGACGGTGGCGAGCAGGAGGAAGGGCTGCTCGAGCGGTGTAATTGCACTAAATGCGAATTGACGCGGCACGGGTGTCGGGGTCTCTCAGTTGGGTGGCCTGATGTTCCCACGTGAATATCGAGGTGAGGTTTAACGACTCGACGAGGTAAGGCGAATACAGGCTGTGCGGTCTAAGTTGAGGTGGTGATCAGCTCAAGACGCGCTACCGCTTCAAGATGAAACGTCTGCGGGAACATGTCGAGAGCGACGATGGAACGCAGTCGATAGCCGCGGTCAATGAGCATTCGCAGGTCACGCGCAAGGGTGGCAGGATCGCATGACACGTAGCTGATGGCCGGCGCACAGAGTGCCGCGATGCGCTCGATCACCTTGTGGCCAGCGCCGGCTCTGGGTGGATCGAGAAGAACGAAGTCCGGTTGAGCCATTGCACAGGCTTTATACTTGAGCCAGGCTTCGACCGAAATCGCCTCATAGCGGACGTTCGTCAGGCCGTTGGCCTTCAGATTGTCTAAACCGTGATTGGCGGCTGAGCGGTTGCCTTCAATCGCGTGGACCTGCTCGAACCGCCTGCTCAGCTGAAGCGAGAATAGTCCGACGCCTGCATACAGATCGATCGCGATTTTCCCGCTAGCATCGCCGATTGCTCGATGAATAAGTTCTTCAATCAAATAGCGATTGCTCTGAAAGAAGGAGCGAATTCCAAAGCCGTAAGCAATACCGTCGATTTGCTGGTGGGCTGTCCCGAGAGCATCAAACTCAGCCGCTCGCTCCCCGGAGCCATTCGCGGGTGTCACGATTACACCTTCATCTCCAGCTGTCACGAAGACTCGAGTCGAGTCCGCTGGAATCAATGAGCGCTCGGAATGCAGCCGCTGCAACTCGCGATTTGCGGAAGGCAGCAGAATTGCGCAGGTATCGATGGCGCAGACCTCGTGGGTGCCGGTGCGAAAATAGCCAATGCGGACGCGGCCATCCTCGTCACGGTCGACCTTGATCTCGGCGCGGGAGCGATATCCGAACTCCTCTGAAGGGATGACCTCAATTTCACCTTGCCATTCGATCTGACCAATTCTTTGCAGGCTTTCGCGCAGGAAGCCTGACTTGGCGGCAAGCTGGGCTGAGTATTCGAGGTGTTGAAACTGACATCCCCCACAAATGCCAAAATGCGAACAGGGTGGGGTCCGGCGTGTCGGTGAGGGATCGATGATTTGATCGATCATGCCGCGGGCGTAATTCCGGGCGAGCGCGGTGATCCGCACGAGAAGTTTGTCACCAATTGCCGCATAGGGGATGAACAGAGCACGGCTTCCAATGTGAGCCAGACCATCGCCACCGTAAACCAGTTTCTCGATGGTCACTTCATGGAGGCTGCCGACCTCAAGATCGATTCCTTCGCCGGTTTGGTCGATGATTGTGTCCATTCCGCCCGTCCTGAGGCGTCACAAATAGAACAAACTGAGCCGCGGGATTTCGAATCTTTCCCGCAGATTCTTCGCGAGGTAGTTCCGCAGCGTCTGCTGGTATACTTCCGGTCCCATACCCTCCCGGTAGTTCTTCAATTGTCGCTCGGCGTCCCGGCGCATCTTCTTGAGGTCATCAGGTGCGCATTCGGCCTCAAGACCCTCAAGAATCATTTCCTCGATTCTCGTGATCGCCGACTCAAGGCGTTCGTCCGGGGTGAGTGCGTGACTTCTTAATGCGCCGATCAGATCGCCGG
>JBDTUW010000361.1:0-5205 GCA_040007555.1 Acidobacteriota bacterium
TGTTGCCTCATCAATGGCCGATTTGAAGACTACTGGGTGACCCGTGTTGCCTGACCCTCTAACTTTCATGTCGCACACCCCATCGCGGTCCTCTTGTTTTACGAGTATTGCAAGTATGATAGGTTACTGACCAAGATTCGACGCTGGAGTGGCGCCTTGATGCTTGGGCCACGCGCAAGATCAACACCAATCAAGGCCGTGGGCTGCCTCCGGGCCGTGTTTCTCCCAACTCACCAGGCAGGTGCTCAAAATGGCTGTTCCAGATTTCCAGAGCCTAATGCTTCCTCTGCTGAGGCTGACGGGTGACGCCGAGGTGCACACTCTTGCGGAAGCGGTCGACAGATTAGCACAAGAATTTCAGCTCTCCGAGAACGACCGCAGGGAACTCGTCCCCAGCGGCACGGATGTCCGGTTTAACAATCGGCTCCGCTGGGCCGCGATGTACCTCAAGAAGTCAGGCCTTCTGCGGGCCGTTGCACGTGGCCGCTTCCAGCTGACGGATCGTGGGAGGGAGGTTCTTGCAAACCCACCAGCGTCGATTGACATCTCCTTCTTGGAGAGCCGCTTCCCCGAGCTGTTGCAGTTCCGCAAGGGGGGCTCGAAGCGCAAAGTCGCTGGTGAGGAAGCGTCCTCAACCTTTACTTCGGGGGAGGGCATTTGGAACAAGCGCGCGGGTGTCGAGGAAAGGGTCCGCGGAAAGATGGAACGATCTATTCCGAACCCGGCCGTTCGTTTTGCAGCGCTGCGATTTCTCGCGGTGGCAATTGAGAATGCAGATGAAGAGCGCTCCGGTGCTTGGTTCTTGCGTGAGACGGGTGACGGCCTTCGGTTGATGACCGGTCGTCTGATCGCATGCGAAGTCGCGAGGTCGCAGATGCGGGTTAGCCTTATCGGCCCAGTCAGCCATGAAGTCCGTGACAGCCTCGGAGCCGAGACTGAGAGAGACTGGGAGTTCAAGCAGGTCCCCGGCGGCTTGTTGCTCACGTTTCCCCTCGAAAACGCACTCGCAGCTCTCGATTTGCTTAAGGATGGGTTCGATCGCTTCGTTGATGCTGCGATGTCAAGGGTGCGGACACCCGTCAGTCTTGAGGATCACGTGCCCGAGGCGGTTACATACGTCGGGAGTGTCGTTGGACGTGAGTTGCCTCAGCCAGTCCCGGTCGCCGAGGCCGATCCCGGTCAGACGGATGTGCCCGACGAGGATGACGTAGAGGTCTCTAGAGAGCCACGTGTCCGGGGTCGAGCACCTATCTTCGAACATGGCCAGCGCTCCATCGCCTCCCTCATGAGTGACATTGAGCGTGAGGTGATCGCGCTTCCGGACCTGCAGCGTCCCTTCGTTTGGGAGGACACAAAAGTGCGCGACCTCCTCGACTCTCTCTTCGTAGGCTTTCCTGTGGGGACGCTTGTACTCTGGCACACATCGAACGACAGAGAGGCGCGGGCTCTGGGAGCGGAAAGACCCGGCCTTCGGGCAACGACGCTTGTCATAGACGGTCAGCAACGTCTGACATCGCTCTATGCTGTTATACGCGGGGTCGACGTTGTGGGCAAAGATGGCGGGACGCGACGGATCACGATCGCGTTTCGGCCACGCGACGGTCGATTCGAGGTTGCCGACGCGGCGATCCGCAACGACCCTGAGTTCCTCTCGAATGTGACCGAACTATGGAACGGGTCGCGTCCAAAGCCACAGATCAGACGCGATCTCGTGAACGCGCTCCGTGACAAGGGGCGGGTGGTCAGCGAGGATTATGAGGACGCGGTGGAACGCAACCTCGATCGTGCGCATGCGATTGGTGACTACCGATTTCCTACGGTTGACATACGCAAGACCTCGACAATGCAGGATGAGGAGGCCACGGAGGAGGACGTCGCTGAGATATTTGTCCGTATTAACAACCAGGGAACTCGTCTCGGGCAAGCTGACTTCGTCTTGACGCTTCTCTCGGTGTATCACGGCGAGTTGCGTGACAGGATCGAGGATCGCGCGCGAGAAATGTCATCCGGAAGTGTCGTAGGGATCGATACGCAACAACTTCTGCGGGCAGTGTGTGGTGTAGCTTTTGGTCGAGCACGAATGTCCGCCGTCTACCGTTATCTTCGCGGTGTCGATCCGACGACGGGCGAAGCGGACACAACTGGACGATTGAAGCGCTTGAGTCAACTCGATGACGCGGCGAAGGAGTGCATGGACCCGACGCCGTGGCGAGACTACTTGCTTCGCGTGAAGCATGCCGGATTTGTAAGCCAAGCCCTCATCGCCTCTAAGAACGCTATCGTTAACGCCTATGCGTTCTACATCCGCGGCCGAAAGGCAGGGGTCCCGAAGCGTAGGCTCGACGAGACAATCGCGCGGTGGATCTTCGGGACCTTGCTTACCGCGAGATACTCGGGCTCCTCGGAGACCATGTTTGAACAGGACCTGGGACGGGTTGCGAGGTTGGAATCCGACGACGTCGAAGGCTTTGTACGCGCGCTCGATGAGGCGTTGGATGAGTCCATCACTGGCGACTACTGGACACACACACTCGTCTCGTCACTGGAGACCCAGAAAGGACGGGCCCCCGCCGCCCTCGCCTTCCGAGCAGCGCAGGTCGTTCTCCGGACGCGCGCGCTCTTCTCTGATCAGCTTCTTCAGAACTTGCTTGACCCGCCCACAAACGGCAGGCGCGCGGCTAGCGAAGTACACCATCTCTTCCCGGTGGTTTGGCTTCAGGCGCGAGGGGTCCGGGATCGTCGACGCATCAACCAGGTCGCAAACTTGGCGGACGTCGGCTGGCACGAGAACACTTTGATTGGCGCCAAGGGTCCCGCCGAATATGTCCCACACTTGCGTCAGAGTCTGGCTCTTGATGATGAACGATGGGGCCGTCTGTGCGCGGAACACGCTCTTCCGCCCGGATGGGAGTCAATGGAGTACGAGGAATTTCTCCGCGAGCGTCGTACAAGGATGGCCGACATCATGCGCGTTGCCTTTCGCCAATTGGGGGGCGAAGCAGACGCGCCGCCCCTCACGCCGCCTTGGTTCCTGCCAGGCGCCGAGACTGTGTGGCAGCGGATCGCGGAGACCGAACTGGCGCTTCGGGGCGTCGTGCGGGGCGTTTACGCGGCGCGCTTTGGAGAGGACGCGGCAAAGAGAATTGAGGAAGGGCTGCCCGAACCGCAACGCGAAACCCTGTCACGAGCACTCAGGTCGCGGCCCGCGGGTGCAGAGCCGCTGAGCATCGTCAACTACCTATATCTGGGACAGTTACTCCCGCTCCTGTTCTTGACAGGTATCTGGCAGGAGGTTCTCAAGCTCCTCGGTGGGGCAAAGGACGCAAAGCATCGACTCCAGGCTGCAGTCAGCCAGATTGCCCCCATCCGTAATGAGATTGCCCACGTTCGTGAAGTAGAGCCGGACCGTCTTGTGCGCGCCAGCGTCGCATGCGCGGACGTGTTGGAGATGGTCCGGGGCAGCTCAAATCGCCGCCCAGCATGACCAATTCGATCTTCGTTCCGCGCGCTTCGGCAAGTTGGCCTAATCGTTCAAGTGCCTCAACGATTTCTTGCCGGGTGATTGTTGCCATGATGTTGGATCAGCTGATCGCTATAGAAGTACATATAAGATAGTCCCACCGCGTGGCAATTTTGAGTCAACACTCTCCACTGAGCCTGAATTCGGAAATTGAAGAGCACTGTTCCATTCCAAGATGTTAAATTGGAAGTGGTTAGCACCAATTTAAGGAGGAACAGAACAGTGCAGAGAGAAATTAGCGCAATCTTGGGGAAAGGGAAAGTAGTTTTGCAGGAGACGGGGCGAGCGGTGACGCCTTATGGTGGGATGGCAGTGATGGTCGAGTATTTGAAGAAGATAGGGTACGCCGAGCAACTGCGGCAGGCGATGCCCATCGAGTCGAAGTCGCCGAATGCGATCCCGCCGGTTGATATCTACACGGCGTTTTTGGTTGCGGTGTTGGCCGGGGCGCGGCGGTTTGCGCATGCGAGCCGGTTGCGCGGGGATCGGGGTCTGCATTTGCTGTTGGGGATCAAGCGGTTTCCCACCGACGACACGGTGCGGAATCTGTTCAAGAAGTTCACCCAGCGGATGGTGTATGAATTTTACAGCGTCATGTGGGGTTGGCAGATCGCGCGCTTGCCGGAGCGCGACGGTGGTTACAGTTTGGATTTGGACTCGACGGTCTTTGAACGTTACGGGCACCAGCAAGGAGCGCTGAAAGGACACAATCCGCGCAAGCATGGGCGGCCCAGTCATCATCCGTTATTGGCGGTGCTGGCCGAGGTGCACTTTGTCTTGCATGGCTGGTTGCGCAGTGGCAACTGCGGCACGGCGCGGGGCGTAGTTGAATTTCTCAAAGAAGCGTTGGCCCAGTTGAATGGCTCGCAGAGTATTCGCGTAGTGCGGGCGGACTCGGGCTTCTTTGATGAGAAACTATTGGAGTTTCTGGAGCAAAGAGAGCTGTCCTACATCATCGTAGCGCGAATGACGCGCTGGCTTAAGAGTGCCGCGGCTCGCGTCCGCGAGTGGCGTCAGTTAGATGAGAACTATGCGGTGGGCGAGTTTCAATTGACGTTGTCGACTTGGACCAGGCAACGACGTTTTGTGGTGGTGCGCGAAAGAATCCGCGAGCCGAAAGGTGCCGTAGGCCGCAAATTATTCGACGTCCCCGGCTATACCTTTCGGCTGTTTGTCACCAACCGAAGCGAGGCGCCGGAAGAACTCTGGCGCGACTACAACCAGCGCGCGACGATGGAGAATCGGATTGCCGAATTGAAATATGATCTGGCGGCTGACGACTTCTGCCTGCACGAATTCTTCGCCACCGAAGCGGCCTTCATGGCGATTCTGATGCTCTTCAATCTGCTCGGCGAGATGCAACGGATGAGTGGGATGAAACAATATCGTCGACCCGCTACGTTGCGCACCGAGGTGTTTTTGTGTGGCGCGATTCTGGGCCGCTCGGGCCATCGCCAAGTGCTTCATCTCTCCAAAGATTGGGGTGGTCTCGGAGAGCGGAACTCGCTGATGAATGAGATATTAGCTTATGCTTTTCCAACTTCGCCGAAGTTGACTTCAACGGCTTAAAACCGATGCTCCCCAGACTCTAAAATGGTCATAAACTAAACTTCAACTTCGGAATTCAGGCTAAAACCGATGCTCCCCAGACTCTAAAATGGTCATAAACTAAACTTCAACTTCGG
>JBDTUW010000362.1:0-5194 GCA_040007555.1 Acidobacteriota bacterium
TCGCGGCCGCGGCCGACGTCCTCGAGCGCTCGTGCATGGGTGCCTACGCCGATCTGCAGTCGGCTGAGTTCGATGCCGAAAAAGATGTGGTTATTGAGGAGCTGCGCATTTCCCTCGACAGCCCTGCGGAGGCATTGGATCAGGGTGTCTGGGCCGCTGCCTTCTGGCAGCATCCCTATCGACATCCAGTTATCGGCTGGCTTGATGATCTTGAGCGCGTAACTATTGATCAGATGTCAGCCTATTACCGGTCCTGGTACCACCCAGTGAATGCCAACCTCGTAATTGCCGGGGATTTTGATACTCAAAACACCCTCAAGCGGGTGGAAGACCTCTTCGGAGGGATACGGCCCGGCGCGGAGCCGCTGCCCATACTACTGAGAGAGGCAGAGCAGCGGGGTGAGCGTCGAGTGATAGTCAAACGAGCCGCCGAGGTGGAGCGACTTCAGATCGCGTTTCATGTCCCACAGGTGGCTCACACGGACTCGGCTACCTTACAGATCGTCGCCGCGTTGCTCGGCGAGGGCACGACTTCGCGTCTTTATCAAAGATTGATAGAGCGAGACCGCTCGGCGATTCGCCAATCCGTCGACTACACCGAACGGATCGATCCGGGTCTTTTCATTGTCCGTATCGAGGTCAAACCCGAGGGATCGCTGCAGGTCGTTGAGCGAGCAACTCTCGAAGAGATCGATCGCCTCACCACGGCACCCGTCAGCGAGACGGAACTGGCGAAGGCGAAGCGGGTAGTCAGCGCACAATTCATTCTTGGCCAGGAAGAGCTCGCAAACCAAGCGATCACGTTGGGTCTTTACGAAACCATTAAATGCTTTGAGCATCTCTCCAGATTTATGCCGCTCATTGAACAAGTGACGGCAGAGGATGTCAGACTGGTCGCGCAGCGATACTTCGGCGAGGACAATCGAACGGTCGGATATCTCGTCGCTGAGAAGGCGAGTGTCAAATGAGCGGTGCGAGAGTTCCTCGGCTGTCTGTCGAACGAATAAATTTGCCGAATGGAGTAATTGGCCTGTTGGTGGAGAACCATACGGTGCCGACGGTGACGATTCAGGCAGTGGTCAAGACGGGCGAACGCTACGTTGCGGATGAGTTCGCCGGGCTCGCGACCGTGACAGGAACGCTCCTTAAGCACGGCACCACGAGGCGAACGGCTAACACGATAGCGGAGATGGTGGAGTCAGTTGGAGGCAGGTTGGTGGCGCGTGGTGGCTATGCAGCGTCGCTCGTCGAACTGACTCTGCTCAGCGAGGACCTGCCACTGGGGTTGGAGCTGGCATCGGAGCTATTGCGCGATTCCATTTTTCCTGAAGACAGGCTGCAACAGGTCATTGACCGGCGACGCGGGGAGCTGCAGTCACACGAAGATGATCCGCGCTGGGTGGCTTCGAGTTCATTCAACGAGATTGTCTTTGAGGGATCGCCGCAACACCGTCCACTTGAGGGATACTCGGCAACGATCTCGCGGTTGCGGCGCGACGATGTAGTTGCCTTTCACCGGCAATATTTTCTCCCACAGAATGCGTTGGTTGTCGTGGCGGGGGATTTTCGAGCGAGCGAAGTCGCGCAACGCATGGCGGCAGTCTTTGGAGATTGGGACGCGAGCGCGGAGGTGATGTTTCCAGACGTGACGGCGCCAATCATGCGATCCGAACCTGTCCGGCGTGTGGTGACGAAGAACAAGGAGCAAGTGAGTATACTGCTTGGCCACTTGGGCATCTCGCGTGCGGACAAGGATTTCTTCAAGATTCGTGTGCTCGATACGATCCTCGGGGACTCCCCGGGTTTCACGTCGCGGATTCCGCGCGTGCTGCGTGATGAGCAGGGACTGGCGTACTCGGTCTATTGTCACATGGCGCGGAGCGCCGGATTGGATGCCGGCCGCTTCATTGCATACATCGGAACAGCGCCCGAGAATCTTGGGAGTGCACTCGATGGTCTGCATGAGCAAATCGAATTGATTACGCGCGAGCCTCCAACGGCTGCCGAAGTTGAGGCAGCCAAGGCCTATTTGACTGGCAGTTTTGTCTTTGAGTTCGAGACTAACTCGCAATTGGCTGAGTATCTGGTCAACGCAGAGATGTTCGGCCTGGGTTTTGATTATCCCAGTCGGTTTGTTTCAGAGATTGAGAGTGTAAGTGTTGACGATGTGTTTTGCGCGGCGCGTAGCCACATTCGACCGGAAGCGCTAACCGAAGTCATCGTCGGCCCGGCTTGCCCTGTAGCGGAGGTGATGGGCGCAGCCGAGACATTTGGTATTACCGGAAGAAACGGGAAGATGCAGTAGCGAAATTTAGGCAAATTGCGCTACAGGCATCGACGGTTCCCCATGGAATGTGTTGAGAGATATGCGGACTGGCAGTGAAGGGGCGTTTAAAAGAAAAATGGCGATGCTCACATCAAGGTGGAGCATCGCCATTTCTTTATCAGTGCGCTCGCCCGGTTACTTCTTGGGCGGAACAACTGCGTCTTTCGCGGCTTTCGCGACGCGAAACTTGACGACGGTCTTGGCTGGAATCTTGATGGTTGCGCCAGTCGCCGGGTTGCGACCCATGCGAGCTTTGCGGTGTGCCTTGACGAGCTTGCCGACGCCCGGAATCGTGAACTGGCCCGCCTTCTTTGTCTGCGCCACGGCCAGAGCGGCCACTTCGGCAATAATTTCCCCGGCAGTCTTCTTAGATACTCCAAACTTAGTGGCGAAGTGCGTCGCAATCTGGCTCTTCGTCATTTGCTTAGTTGTAGGCATTTTCTCTACTCCTTGTGATTGAGCTTGAGGGCCCGCTCCAGTCGCGGGGTTCCCTGATCGGTTATTCTTGAGGCCGCCGAGCGCGAACTTGATCGCTCAATCGGTTGCGGAATCGCGGCTCACTCTCTCCGCCGCCGACCTCTGTGCTCTGAAATATCTGGATGTGATAACACCATCTTGTGCTAAAACGCGGCGAGTATACCGTAGCTTGTGGCTGAGCGCAAGCAGAAAAAGCCCGTTTTTAGCGGTTATTCGCTGCCTGATAGCGCGCGAGCCGCATCGTTATTGGGTTTTTTGGCGATTGTCCACAATTGTTCGCCCGGAAATGCGGATTGATGGTGTATCGTTGCCAAACGTCGCTCGTTAGTTTAGATTTTCTGTCGCGATCGTAGTCGTCCTTTGATCGCGATCTTACGCGCTGGCTGAAAGCCGATCTCCAACGCGTTCTCCCGGGAGGAACATGTCGTGCCGTTAGCAGTTTGTCCGGAGTGTGAAGCCGAAATTCACGTCGACGAAGATATCGATAAAGGCGATGCCGTTCGTTGTCTCGAATGCGACGCTAAACTTGAGGTGGTCGGACTCGATCCAATCGAACTGGACCTCGTTGTCGATGATCCTGAAGAGGACCACGACGGGGATGATGATTACTGAGACTGGGGGGCGCCCGGTGCAGTGTAGCCGTTCCGACTTGAGCGTAAGCGTATACCTGCCCGCGTCGTCTGGATCCGCAATTCATGGAACTTGCCGTCGCGCAGGTCCGGATAGTATGCGAGCACATAGCTCGCACGAATCTCCTCGGCCAGAGCCTTGAAGATGGGCGTAAAGTCGGCAAGGTCAGCCGAAAAATCCCGCCCGCCGGTGGCTGACACAATGCGCATCGCATCAAGCGGCGTGATGACGCGCTCACCCGATCGCGTCGGCGAGAGCATATAAGACGGCAGAGTTACCGAATAAACGGTGACCTCGGCGGCCTGGGCGCGCCGAATCAACTCGCGCTTATCAATGACACTTGCTGAATCAAATCCATCCGAAATGACCATCACCACGCGCCGGAGTGAACGTCCACGACGCTGCTTCGGCGCCTGACGCGCAAGCATTGTGATCGCCCGGTCGAGCGCATCGTAGATCCTCGTCGAACCTCCCGAATCGCCAGGCTTCGAGAACGCTCGTTCGATTCGTCTTGGATCGTCAGTGAAGCCCTGGATGATCTTGATCTCGTAATTGAATGTTAACGCCGCAAACACGGCATCGCCCTTCATGAGCTCGGTAAACTTTAGAGCGGCTTGATGGAGCGTCGTCATTTCATCCGTTCTCAGACTGCCCGATAGATCAAGTGCAAAGACGACAGCAATCGGACGCGACAGTGTGGCTTCGTCGGTGACGGAAAAGAAGTCGATCCTTCGCCGCTTTCCGTCTTCGTAGACTTCCATCTCGTCCTCGCGCAAATCGCGAACATAATTTCCCGACTGATCGGTCGCAGTCACATCGACGGCGACGAGATCGGTGTCGACGCGCACGGTGACCGGTGGTCGTTCCTGGCCGCGAGTCGTCTGGCCATTCATCGGCACAAGCATCGACCCCAGACCAAGACCGACCGCAGCGACGAGGATGAATGTTTTCATTTGTCTTTTGGTATAATTCGAAGCAATGACAACGCTCAAACAATTATACGGCGGCACCAGCGACGCCGCCACATGGCTGATAACTCCGTTGCCCGCGAATGTGCCGGGTCTAACGGGGCGCGCGCGTCGTGGAGTGGTCAATCGTCATCGGCTGCTGATGGCGATCGTTGTCGTTTCCCTTTTAAGCATTCCCGCGCTTGCGCAGTCAGGTTCGATTTCCGGGAAGGTCAAGGAGCGAGATGGGAAGGTACTCGAGGGGGTCCTCGTCGTCGCGGCGGGTCCGAACGAACGTAAGGCTGAAGCGAGGAGCAATGAAAAAGGCGAGTTTGAGTTGACGGAACTCAAGGCAGGCGACTACGTCCTGAGCTTCGAGCGTAGAGGATTTCAGACGTTTACGACGCGTCGCCTGACGGTTAATTCTGGCGAAACTGTGAAGCTCAGCCGGGTTATCGAGTTATCAACGGATCGGCCAACATCCGCGATTATTCGGGGAGCGGTTTTTACGGCAGATGGTTTCAGCCTGCCAAACGCAAATATCAAACTTGAACGACTTGGGGAAGGGAAGAGGTTGAAGCGCGAGACAATTTCTGTCGAGGGAGGCGAGTTTGGATTTCGTCTTCCGGCGGAAAAGAGCACATATCGGATTACCGCGAGTGCGCGCGGATTCGAGCCAGCAACCCTGGACGTTGAAGTCGATTCCGATGAAGTGCGCCAGATTGCGTTGACGCTGAAGAAGAGTGGTCAGTGACCACTGATCACTGACAATCACTGACCACTTTTCCCCTACTGATTCATCGACGAGAGGAAT
>JBDTUW010000363.1:0-5181 GCA_040007555.1 Acidobacteriota bacterium
AGCGCTCACGCACTGGGCTAGAGGACTTTCACCGCTTCGCGGTTGGGATAAAATGGCCAAACTCCAGGCCCAGGGCAACGCCCTGGATGTCGACGACATAACATTCCTAGCCGCACCGCGGCGGCGATCCGATGATTGCGCCTTTTGGAATGACGCCCCCGTGGGGGGGGCCTAAATGATGGCGGCGCGTTACCCAGGGCGTCGCCCTTGGGCTATTTTATTGCTGCCCCGTTCGGGGCGATGCACCACTATCTTCGTGGTGCTTGGACGGACCTCGGGTACCAACCACTAACCACTGACCACTGGCCACTCCGATGAGGATTCCCCTTGACTGGTTTCAGCGATCGATGCTCGCCGTCGCGGCTGGGATCATGATTTTTCAGTTAGCCGTTCCTCCGATCGCCGGTCTCGCGGATAACGGCGACTGGCCCAAGATCATGCATCCGGCGGGGTTCAGGCATGTCTCCGAGACACCGGACCTGGCGCTCTTTCTCAGCCCCAAGGTCGAATTCGCAGAACCCGGCTGGGATGGAGCTTACCCCAGGTATCTGGTCTCGGGACGACTGATCGCCAAGGCAGCCAGATTGATCGGACCCATTTTCTCGCGCGATGGCCTCTTCGATCTGCGCGTGCTCGGATTGCTCCACGCCTCGCTTCTGCTCGTCAGTCTGGCGCTGGTCATGGCGGCAACCTTTGCGCAACCCGCAATTACTCGCCGGCTGATTGCCGCACTGCTCGTGCTCATCTTTACTGATGTTGGCTATGTAGCCTTCTGCAACTCGTTCTACAGCCAGACTGCCTCACTCATTTTCCTCGTCATGACGGCGGGCTTTTTTGCGATGACGCTGAGCGCGCGCACCCGAGAGTGGATGTGGTACGGAGGCTTTGCCCTGTCCGCGACGCTCTTCGCCACCTCAAAGCCACAGGAAGCACCGCAGATCATCCTGCTTGCCACACTCGCCGCCGCAATCCCCAGAGTGTTAGGAATGACGCGGCCGTTTCTGCTGGGCGCGAGCGTGTCGCTCTGTATGATCGCGATCACGGCGGTCTGTGGCTACGGGGCGAGCCGCGAGATACACAATCCATCGTTCTATCACGCCTTCTTCCACGAGCTGTTGGCTGCCTCACCCGACCCAAAGGCCGACCTAATCGCGTTCGGTCTCAACCCTGAACTCAGCCGCTGGGCCGGCAGCAACGCTTTCCAGGCCGACTCGCCCGCGCGAACACCTGAGTTTCAAAAGGAGTTTTTCGAGAAAGTTGGCTATCCTGATCTCTACTTGTTTTATCTCAAACACCCAGCGAGATTCTGGTCGCTGCTTGGCAGGCGGTCCGAAAAGGCCTTCACGCTAATTACTCATTACGGAAACTTCGATCGCAGTGCCGGTTTCGCACCAGGTGCGCAAACCTCCAGCTTCCGGCTCTGGAGCGGCCTCAAGATGAGGGCGTTTCCCGGTTCGATCTGGACACTGATCGCGATTTTCGCGGCCAGTTTCACCGCAGTTTCGCTCCTTTGGCGAAAGGCGACTCCCAGATACAGGCTTGGTCTGGCCGGGTTTGCGACGCTCAACCTGATGGCGATCGGCGCATTTGTCGTCTGCGCCCTCTCGGATGGCAGGCTCGATATCGTTCGACAGCTATTTGCGTTTAATACTATGGTAGATTTGATGATAGTGGCATCAGTGACAGGGATAACGCAGAGATACGGAGGACGCAGAGAAGCGGATGCAGATGCCGCTCTGCACGTCTCTGCGACCTCCGCGCCTCTGCGTTAATATGGACTACTACTTCAGACTTTCCTCTTACCTCCTGATCCTGACGAGTTTTGTCATGCTCGTCTCGACGGGCCAGATCGACCTGCCGACGATCGCCATATACATCGCCACGGTCATCAGCGGCTGGCTGGTCGATGGAGGAAGGACCGGTCTTAGTCTTTCGCGCCGCACTACCAACTGGCTGCGGATCGCGTATCTGCCACTCATGATCATCGACTGGCAGGTTCTCGATTCACCGCCCGCAATCGTCGTTACTCACTTCGTCCTGTTTATCTCTGCATGCAAGCTGCTCGAACGCAAAGTCATGCGCGATTGGCTCTGGCTCTATCTCGTCGCTTTCTTCGAGCTGATCATGGCGGCCGGGATGACGATCGATGCCACATTTCTTGTCCTGCTTGTTGTTTTTCTCTTTGCTGCGATCTCGACTCTCATCAGTTTTGAGATTCGCCGCGCCGGCGAGGCGTTTGGCACCGAAGGTTCTTCAAACGAACTCTGGCGAGAGACCGAGGAGCAGCGCCGTCCACTGAATGAACGACGCCCGATTTCGGTGATTGGCTTCTCCGCAGTCGCGCTGATCGTCATTCTGGTGCTGGCAACGCCACTCTTTCTCGCTATGCCGCGTATTGGCCGCGCCGCCTTTGGTGGCCGATTGTTGAGAACCTCGTCGCTCTCAGGATTCTCAAACAGCGTCCGCCTGGGTGAGGTCGCCAGCGTCAAGCTCAATCCACAGGTCGTCATGCGCGTTCGCGTCACCGCACCGCAAGGTCAGGAGCGCAACCGCCTGCGCTGGCGCGGGGTCACCTTTGATGAGTACGACGGTCAGACCTGGACCGAATCCATGCAGCAATGGCAGCCAGTGCGGCGAGCCGGTGACGGGTTTCAACTCGAACCTCCCGTCCCTCTGTCCATGCTCACCGAGCAAGCCTTCTTTCTCGAACCACTCGACCTCTCGACGGTCTTTGCCGCCCCAACACCGATCTTTGTCGGCGATGTCTCGAGCCTCCAGCGCGACGCCGGTGATGGTCTCTGGACTGAAAATCATTCCCTTCAGCGTTTTCAATACCGCGTCTACTCTTACGCTGCGATTCCATCCGACGCCACGCTGGCGGCAGACATCTCGCGCATGTACCCGCCCGAGATTCGCCGCCGCTACCTGCAATTACCCGTCGACCGCGACCGCCGCATCGATCAGCTCGCCGCAGAGGTCACAGCCGGCGCGACAACCCCACTCGAAACCGCCCGCATGATCGAGAGTCACCTACAGAATTCCTACGGCTATACGCTCGATCTGCGCCGGACAACGGATGGCGATGCTGTAGCCGATTTTCTCTTCAACATCCGCGCTGGTCATTGCGAATACTTCGCGACGGCGATGGTGCTCATGCTGCGTGCACGCCGGATACCCGCCCGCCTCGTCAACGGCTTTCAGATGGGTGAGTACAGCGATGTCGCGGGCGTTTACACGGTGCGCCAGTCGGATGCGCACTCGTGGGTCGAAGTCTATTTTGGACAGAACCGCTGGGTAGCGTTTGATCCAACACCGGCTGCGGGTATGAGCAGCTACGGTGGCGGCTTCGCAGCACAGTTGAGGAAATACTTTGATGCGTTCGAGCTCTTCTGGCAGGAGCGGATCGTCGGGTTTGGAACAAACGATCAGTTCGCGATGTTTATGGGTCTGCAGACCTGGCTCGCCTCATTCGAATACAACACCAGCTGGTTTTCGTGGACCTCAACCATCAACGACTGGTTCTCGTCTCTGGGCAGCAGCGCGACGACGGAGACAGGCGACAGTGCGAGCCGATTGTCAGCGCTTTTTGCGAATCCTGTGTTTGGCGCATTCCTGGGCTTCCTTGCGTTTGTCGTCGCAGGTTTGCTGTGGAGACAGCAGGCGCGCTCGTGGAAACGGATTCTGGGACGGGATCGCGCTCGTTCCGCAATTACGTTCTACCAGCAGATGCTTCGCCGACTCGAGCGCGCCGGAATCGCGCGAGAAGCTTACCAGACTCCACGAGAGTTCGCGGCCGTTGTCGACTGGCCTGCTGTGCAGGAATTGACGCAGCTCTATGAGCGGGCACGCTTCAGCGATGCTCCACTTGGCGAGGGCGAGGTAGCGAGGATCGGGCAGTTGCTCGGCGAAGTGAAATCCGCTTCGAATGAAATGTGGATCAAACGCTGGTGGAGAAGAGCGCCCAAAGTTCGCGAAGGACGAGAATAAGATAAGATCTCACGCGAAGCCGCGAAGGCGCGAGAGACGCGAAGAAATCCAAGACAGGGAATAAAGTTCAGCCGTTCGCGTCGTTCGCGGCTTCGCGGCTTCGCGTGAGATCTTACTCGGAGACCCAAAAAGAAATGACCATCGCTGTCATTGTCGTCATGTACGCCGCCTTCCTCATTGTCGGCTACCTGGCCTCGCGTAAGGTCAAAGCGGGTACGGCAGCCGACCTGATGGTCGCCGGCCGCTCGATGCCGCTGATCCTCGCGACGCTGACCATGACCGCGACCTGGGTAGATGGCGGCTATCTGCTCGGCACCGCTGAAGGCGTCTACCGCTCGAGCATTGCCTCCGGTCTGCAGGGCGGAGTTTGTTTCGGATTGAGCCTCATCCTTGGCGGCATCTTCTTTGCGCGCCGGATGCGCGCTCTCGAATTCACCACCATCGTCGATCCTCTGGAAGCGCGCTTTGGAAAACACTGGGCGCTTGTCCTTTTTCTCCCCGCGATCGCCGGCGAAATATTCTGGAGCGCTGAACTGCTGGTTGCAATCGGTTCAACCTTCGGCGCCATGCTCGGGATGAAGCTGACGACCGCCATTCTCATCTCCGCCATTGTCGTCATCGCCTACACGATGCTCGGCGGAATGTGGTCAGTCGCTTACACGGATGCATTCCAATTGGTTTTGGTGGTGCTTGGACTTCTGGTGGCGCTCCCCTACGCGCTCTCAGCCGTTGGCGGGTTCGATCAGGCGACGAGCGCCTATCTCAGCGCCCGTCCTGAGCGGGGAGGCTTAACGCCGCCGCTCCACACAACCTCGTTCTGGTCGATGCCGGCAATCATCAACTGGTGGGATATCAGTCTTATGCTGACTCTCGGCGGGATTCCGTGGAATTGCTACTTCCAGCGAGTGCTGGCTTGTCAGACACCCGCGCGCGCGGTCTGGCATTCGCTGCTTGCCGGGGTGCTGACGATCCTGCTCACGATCCCACCGCTGCTGCTGGGGATTGCAGCCTTTAGCTATGCCTGGCCATCGGAGATTCGCAGCGCACTTGAAGCGCAGCCGTCGCTGACCTTGCCGATGCTGTTGAAGTACGCGACGCCGCCGTTTGTCGCATTGCTGGGTCTCGGCGCAATAGTTGGTGCCGTTACTTCAAGTTTTAGTTCCTCGATACTGTCGGCGGCATCGATGCTCAGTT
>JBDTUW010000364.1:0-5175 GCA_040007555.1 Acidobacteriota bacterium
CACTGATTCCGGATTTTGGATTTTAGATTTTAGATTTTAGATTTTAGATTTTGGAATTGGGAATTGGGAATTTAGATTGGATTTTGGATTGTCGCACCCTGTTCAAGGAGCCGTAACCGGATCGTAAGCATCGTCGCTGATGAACTGTGTCGGCAAGATCTCAATCAACGGGATCAATACATCCATCGGGAGTTTCGCATGCGAGTTAGACCGATAGTGCTGCTCTTTGTCGTCACCATGCTAGTCAACGTTGCCCCAGCACCCCTGCCAGCTCGGGCACAGGTCGCTGCACCTCCCGCGCAAACACGAACGGTCGACGAGGGGCAGGTAAACAAGTTACCGGCCGCTCTTCGTGAACGAGGCCGCCTACTCCTCTCCCAGACAGACGAGGTCGAGCGGGCGCGGCTTGCTCGCGCACTTGTACGCGAACCCGGCACTGAGGCTTTGGAGTTTCTACTGTGGGTGCTCTCGACTGACCCTTCTGCGCGAGTTCGATTTGAGATCCTCGATCGAGCAGGTCGACTGACAGACCACCGCGTCCGTCAGGTACTTCCACAAATCGCGGCGGCTGACCCTGACACTCGACTGGCGCTGCTCGCGCTTGAGCAGCTAAGGACGCTCCAGACGCGCGAATTGTCGCAGCTGCTCGCGGGCCGGCTTGAGGTAGCCCGAACAAGTGGCACCGAAGCCGACCTGCACAAGCTGGCCAGTGAACACGAGCGTTGGATCTCGCTGGTGCGCGGGACGATGCTTCCGGCTTTCATGCGCATTCCTCCGGAGGTGTTCTCATTGAAGAAATCTGATGAACCGGTGAGGGTGCTCGCCTTCGGCGATTTCGGTACTGGTTCCGAAGGACAGAAGAAAGCTGCTGCGGCAATGCAGGGCTACCACCGTCAGTCGCCGTTCGATTTTGGCATCACTTTCGGTGATAATTTTTATAGCGTCGGGATGGAGAGTCCCGTCGATCCTCGCTGGAAAACGCAGTGGGAAGCTATGTACGAGCCTCTCGCTATGAGGTTTTATGCCACTCTCGGCAACCACGACTGGGGATTGGCCGATAGCCCGGCGGCCGAGTTACTGTATGCAAAGCAGAGCTCAAGCTTCCTCATGCCCTCTCCTTATTACACCTTCACGGCAGGCCCAGTGCAGTTTTTCGCCCTTGATACGAATGAGGTATCCGAGGCGCAGTTGATATGGCTGAAGGATGCATTGGCCACAAGCAATGCCACCTGGAAGGTTGTTTATGGTCATCATCCCATCTACTCGGTGGGGGCGCACGGTGATAACACCGGACTGATCCAAAGGCTGCTACCTGTACTAAAACGGGGTCGGGCGGATGTGTTTTTTGCTGGACATGACCATGATTTCCAGCATCTGAAGGCAGAGGATGGTCTTCACTTTTTTGTCGCTGGTGTCGGCGGTGCTGGACTGCGCCAGCCAAAACCGGGACCGCGATCAATATTTGCCACGGCGGAATTCGGATTTGCGGTGATTGAAGCTGATGCGCGCCAGCTCAAAGTACGGTTTGTAAATGCGGAGAACAAGGAGCTGCACCAGGCGACACTCTCAAAAGCAGGCTCCGTCGCCGTGCTCGTTGAGTAACTCCTCGTTCGGTCAACACAGGAGCCTCGCCGTTGCGGCACGCCAGTTCTCAACCGATTCTCAATCGTCGCGATACGCTCGAATTTATCTCCTTAATCTGACGTCCTGCGTGCACTGCCATACGCCTGACTGATCGCGCGTCAGCGATCTCAATGAGAACCCACTGTCTTCCTGAGCTGCGTTTGCCCTGGTCTTCGCATCAATCAGAGGGTCACCTTCGAAGATGATCTCAAAAATGCGCTGCTGATAGCCGGGCGCTGTGACCACATAGTGGATATGCGCCGGGATCTGATTCCCCGGATACGGAGCCGGCTTGATCGTCGCAAACTCGTACTTCCCCTGAGCATCGGTTCGCATGTACCCACGGAGCCGCGGGTTGCGATTGTCGTTGTTGCCGGGAGTGTAGAGCCCCTTCGCGTCTGTCTGATAGACATAGACGGAGGTGCCCACGAGTGGAGTCATTCCGTCCTTTGCATAGACGGTTCCCTTAACCACAAGCTTCTCACCGGGCTCATCCTTTGCAACAACGCTCGCCCTGGCTGTGGCAGTCCGTTCCGCGACTTGCGGAGCCTGGGCGGCGGCGTTACCAGACAATGAGAGGACGATCAACAAACACGCTAATTTCACTGTCACCTCCTATAATTACTCATACCTCAGAGCGAGCATTGGATCGACCTTCATGGCGCGCCGGGCGGGAAGATAGCAGGCAAGCAGGGCAACCGTGGCGAGCAGCACGGCGACCGTTGCGAACGTGGTGGGGTCCGTGACACTCACTTCAAAGAGAAGCGTTGCCATGAGTCTCGTCAGCGCCATGGCGCCGATAAGGCCCAGACCGAGACCCGCAATCGTCAAACGCCCTCCCTGCCCAAGCACCATCCTGAGAATGTCGCCACTGCGCGCTCCGAGCGCCATTCGGACACCAATCTCCTGAGTACGCTGCGAGACCGAGTAGGCCATGACGCCATAAATTCCCACTGTGGCCAGCAGCAGTGCCATCGCTGAGAATCCAAACAGCAGCAGTGAGAGAAAGCGCGGCCGGACGAGCGACTCCCCGACCAGATCGGACATCGTCTTCATCTCATAAATGGGCAACCCGGCATCGAGCTCCCTGACGGCTGCTCGAACTGCGCCTGCGAGCGCGATCGGATCGCCACTCGCGCTAATGACAAAGTTCATCTGCGAACTGACTGGAAAGGCTGCCAGCTGCGGTTGCAGAAAGTACAGCTCCGTCCCCGCTGGTTTGGCGACACCGAGGTTCTTCGTATCCTCAACCACCCCGACAACCGTGAACCAGGTGGGAGTCGGGCCGCCGAACCCCGGTGAGAGCCGACGTCCGATCGGACTCCCCTGCCAAAAGCGCCGCGCGAGCGATTGATTGATGACCACCGCAAGCTGCGAATTCTGGTTGCGGTCCGGTGACTCGAAGACGCGACCCTCCATCGTGCGAATCCCCAAAGTCTTGAAGTAATTTTCCCCCACAACATTCCAGAAATCCACATTCTCGGCAGGACCATTCGGAGTTGACTTGTAGTCCTCGATATCCGTGTCATTGGCATCGATCGGGCGCAGGGGTGGCAGCTCCCCGGCCTGCGTTGCTGACTTGACGCCGGGGAGAGCTGCCAGTCTCTCTTCAAGTGTTTTTGCAAAGCGAAGTCTTTCGGCGACCGGGTATTTGCTGCCTGGAAGATTGACGCTAAACGCCAGCAATCCGTCCGGGTCAAATCCAAGATTTACCTGTTGTAGTTTCCAGAAGGCACGGATCATCAAACCCGAGCCCACGACGAGGACCACTGCAAGCGCGATCTCGGTCACGACCAGTGCCTTTCGCAACCACTGATTGCTGACACCGACCGACCCTCGAGTCGAACCGTGGAGCCACGCCGCGAGGTTTCGTTCGCGCAGCTGCATCATTGGCGCGAGCGCGAAGAGAAAGATCGACACAATCGCGATTCCGAGCGTGAACGCCAGCACTGTCAGGTCGACGCCAATCTCACCTGCTCGGGGCACGCTGTCCGGTGCCGTCGAGAGGATTAACTTCAAGCAAAGCTGCGCGAGAAGCACACCGCTCGCAGCACCAAACAGCACAAGGATCGTGCCTTCGGTCAGAAACTGTCGCAGCATCCGTGCGCGACCAGCGCCAAGCGCAAGGCGGACTGCAAATTCGCGATGTCTCGCCTCAGCCCGCGCAAGCAGCAAGCTCGCGACATTCGCACAGGCTATCAGCAGAACAAACCCGACGGCGCCGAGGAGCATGAGAACCGCCGTCTTCGCTCCGCCGACCACATCATCGTGCAGCGGAACCATGAGCGATGGGTGTCCGTTTTGATTGAGGAGATGTTGGGCGCGCTTATCACCCATCCATGCAGTTTGCAGCATTCCCATCTCAGCCTGCGCCTGCTCTATGGTGATCCCCGGTTTCAGCCGTCCAATGACATAAAGGAAATGACTGCCGCGGCCCCCGGGATTTGCCGGATCGATCTGCGCGGGGGTCCAGACCTGGACCGGGTCATTTGTTCCCGGCGGAAAGTTAAAGTCCCTTGGCATGACGCCAACGACTGTCCGGACCCGTTCATTGATGCGAATCGGCTTGCCGATGATGTCGGACTGTCCTCCCATCGAGTTCTGCCACAGGTCGTGCGAGATGATCGCGGTCAATGGCCCATTGGGCACGTCCTCTTCGCTGCTGAAGTTTCTGCCAAGCATCGGGGAGACGCCCAGCGTCTCTATCAGACCCCGCGTGGCGAGCGTGGAAGCGACCCGGATCGGCGCGGCCTCGGTCCCGACATTTACTCCACCCGTTGCCCACGCTCCGATCGATTCCCACGATTTGGCTTCCTTGCTGATGTCCATGAATTCCGGCGGAGACATCCAGAACTTGCGGAGGTTCATGGTTGGGAACTCTGTGTAAACACGCACCAGGCGCTCCGGGTGCTGATAGGGCAGCGGCCGGATGAGGACTGCATTGACGACCGAGAAGATGGCGGTGTTTGTGCCGATGCCAACCGCCAGCGTCAACATGACAACCAATGTGAATCCTGGTCGCTTGCGCAGCATTCGAAAGCTATAACGGACGTCCTGAAGCAGGGTGGAAAGCATTCCTTGTCTCCTCGTTCCTGGATGATCTCGCCTGGATGGTTTGGCGTGCTGCCTTGCGAGGTGAATACGAGGAGTTCTCACCTGAAGTTCCGGTTAACCACAGGGAAAGTTAGGTTTCTGCAGTTTCTCGTGATCTGCCGGCAGAATTGGGCCGAGTGTGAAAGTCGAGGATTGAAGTGGGCGGCCATAGCTGAGAAGATGTGAAAAGATATGGAAGATGTTGAGCAATTGTGGAGAGAGGCTTCCTGTTATCAACGAACTTGGCGCTGCAATCGTATATTGTGAAGTGCGAGAAGCGCGCCCTTCCGGCGGCCGCATTGATGAACCAATGAACCTGACCAGACTCCAAACGATTGTCCGCCAAAAGCTGATTTGGATTCTGGCGCCGTTGATCCTTCTGCCGCTGGTAACGATTCTCATTGTCCAGTACCGGTCTCTTCGAACCCTTGAGCATATCCTCCCAACACATCGTCGAGA
>JBDTUW010000365.1:0-5174 GCA_040007555.1 Acidobacteriota bacterium
TCACGTAACAACTGCCTGACGTGGGAGCTCACACATGGATTGGGAGAGAGAGCGGGAAGTGGTCAAACGGGAATTTGACCGGCAGGGGTATGTGGTTACCCGGGAGTTTCTCGACGCGGACGAAGTGCAGGAACTGAGACAGGAGATCGAGCGATACATCGTTGAGTCGCTACCACGCGTCCCACCACAGGATGTGTACTTCGAAGTGAATGGTGATCCGGCCACGATCAAGCAGCTGGTACGAATGAGCGAGTACGATTCGTACTTTGAGCGCCTGTTAGCAAGTGAACCGTTTGTGAAGCTGGCAGAGCTTCTCGTCGGCGAGACGGTGATCGGCAAGAACATGCAGTGGTTCAACAAGCCGATCGGGTCCAGTCGGGCGACCCCGCCACATCAGGACGGCTACTATTTCATGTTGACGCCAAACGAAGCGATAACGATGTGGCTGGCACTCGACGAGGTCGGAGAGGATAACGGATGCGTCCGCTATGTTAAAGGGTCTCATCTTCGCGGGCTGCGAATGCATGAGCGCACGGATACGCCGGGCTTCTCTCAAGCGATAGTTGATTACGGGCTGGATGATGCGCAAAACGAAGTGGCGATCGAGGCGCTCCCCGGTGATCTCCTGGTCCATCACAGTCTGACGATCCACCGTGCTGACGCTAATCGCAGCCAGCGCAGGCGTCGGGCACTGGGCATGATCTACTATTCAAGCGCGGCGAATGAGGATTCACAGCGTTTGCAGGAGTATCAGCGCGAGTTGGCGAAACAGGTATTGCTTTAGTCCTGCCAGAGGTCCGTACTCATATACTTCAACCCGGAATCGCAGATCACAATCACAGCCGTTTGACCACTGAACCGGCCTCGCAGAAGCCGTGTCGCGGCAGCGAGATTCGCGCCCGATGAGAATCCAGCGAAGATGCCTTCTGTGCGCGCCAGCTCACGAGCCGTGGCGATGGCTTCGTCGTCGCTCACCCGAACGAACCCATCGATATCCTCTGGCCGGAGCATGTCGAGATGAGTCATGGAATAGCCGCCCCCCTGAATTCGATGCCGCGGATCGCTGACCGCCTCACCCGACAACACGGCAGCACTCTCTGGCTCAACCACAAAACATCGCGTCGCCGGATTGGCTTCCCTGAGGGCCGCCGCGCAACCAGCGAAGGTCCCCCCCGAGCCAACGAAGTCACAAAACAGATCAATCACGTACTGGGATTGAGCGAGTATTTCCGCACCCGTATGAAGATAGTGAGCTCGAAAGTTCGAGACCAGCCGGAATTGATCGGCGCGAAAGGCATTCCTCTCGGCAACCACGTGCTGCGTTGTTTCCTCGACCAGAGCAAGATCGGCACCGGAGACCTGACCGGAAATCGAGCCTTCTGCCTGCGGAACCAGGATGACTTCAGCCCCCAGAGCCTTGATCATTAGCGCCCGTTCGGGTGAATTCCCGCAAGACATGACCGCCACAAAGGGATACCGCTTCACCGCACACACGATAGCCAGACCTGTTCCTGTGTTGCCGCTCGTCAATTCGACAACCAGCTGCCCTGGGCGAAGCATTCCCGATTGCTCGGCATCTTCGATGATCTGCAGAGCAATTCGGTCTTTTTTGGATGCGCCTGGATTCAGATATTCGAGTTTGGCGAGAATGCGACCATTGACTCGCTGCGAGAAACGGCTGAGCTCAACCAAAGGTGTATTGCCGATGACATCGATGACAGATGAGAACATCAATCACTCAAAGCTCTTCGCATCCAGTCCAAGCAGACGCGCTGCATTCTGCCAGTAAACCTTTCGGAGGATCTGCTCCGGCAACCCGAGACCGTAGATGCGCCAGCGCCCCTGAGGAGGAACTCGCGCCGCCGAATAATCAAAATACTCATCCTCAGTCTCGAGAAAGCGATAACATATCTCGTATAGGCTCTCACTGAAAATATGCTGGGGGTAATCGTAGCCGTACGGAATCGCGTCGGTGCCAAACAAAATTCTATCCTGATACTTGTCGAAGAACCGCCCCGCTGCTCGGGGCTGCCGGCCGAGCTCTCCAATTCTTGCGGAAATGTCGATGTGCATATTTGGATGATGGTCCAGGCACTCGGCTACGTAAGCGAGGTCCTCGGCCTCGGCAACATGTGCGCATACAAACTGAGTGCGAGGATGACGCTCCATGATTCGTCGTCTCGCTTCCTGCAGCTCACGATCCTGCGGGAAATCGCCGCCGTGGAAGGACCAGTCAGGGTGAACGCCAAGCTCCTCGATGCGCTCGTTGAATCTATCGATCGGAAGAAAGAAGGCAAGCGGATCGGAGATATGCAGGACAACCGGCATGTGGAGGGAGCCGGCCGCCTCCCACATTGGATCAAAGCGCCGGTCGTCTACTTTGATCAACCGTCCAGTCTTGACGTTCTCGCGGACATACAAACCGAGCGACTTGAGGACCTTCAGACCCCGCGCCCCGGCTGCATGCGCGACCACGATCTGCTCTGCCTGAAAGCGATCGTAGTCAGGCGCGGCAACCTTACTCCACCAGGGCTCGGTAAAAACGATGAATCGGTCCGGGTGAGCCTGCGCGTGAACGCGAAGTGCTTCGCGCAGTCCAGCTCCATGGCCAGCCGTCAGATTGACCATGATGCGAACATCCTTCGCATTCATCGTTGGAAGAAGCTCCTCGGGCCCAGCGATAACGGTCAGACCCTCACCAGGATCGAGACCCGGGCCCCACGTGAGGTGCGTGTGAAAGTCGATGACGGGGAATCGAGGAGTGAGTACCGTGGTTTGCGAAACGCGCAGCGTGCTGATCGGTTCGTACTCGTGTAGCGGGATCTGTTTGCCGCTCGGATTGGCCTTTGAGTCTTCTGACACGTTATACCTCTCGACGCACGCTCACCGGAAGGTCGTCTCTCAGGTTAGTCCTCGAAGAGTTGGAAGCCCTGAACGACCCGATTGATGACGCCCTTCGGACTCGGATTGTCAGGATCAAGTCCAGCCTGAAGGCTCATATGCCAGGCGAGGAGTTGCGCAAAAACAATTTCGAATGGCGTTCGGAGTTTGTCAGGCAGGTCAGTTGCAAGAGCTCTGATCTGTCGTTCAGGCGCGACCACCTCCAGTCCCGAGGGAGTAATCGCAACAACTCGACCCAGACTCTTGGAATGAAGTTCCTTTATCACGTCCTCTTCGAAGCGGCGCACTCTCGGATCAGACGAAAGAAAGCACAACACAAGAGTGTCTGCGCGCAGGAAGCTCATCGGTCCGTGACGAAGCCCAAGAAATGTCTCCGTTAGCGTGGGAACCTGCCCGGCGGTCAGTTCAAGGATCTTTAGCGAGGCCTCTCTCGCTGCTCCGGTCAGAGAGCCGGACGCGAGAATTACTGCCCTTGAGCATTTGAGAGCGGCAATCCTGCCAGCCTGCTCGTCAAATTCCGTGATTGCGCTCTGGGCATCGGAAGCAATCTTCGGCAACGCACTCGACAATTGTGAGAGGTGTTTGAGAGCCAGGCCAGCGAGAGCGAGGTTGGAGAAGGAACTCGTCATCGCCAACCCGCGGTCATTGGTTCTCGGATCGAGCTGAAGAACCTCAACACCTGGGCTATGCGCCAATCGCCCATCGGGGTTGCAGGTGATCGCCAGGTGGCGAACCTCCGGATGCCGCTCCTGAATCCTGCGAACAACAGCAACGCTCTCGGGGCTATCGCCGGATCTTGCTATCGAGAGAAGGAGACCACCTTTGGAAAAGCCGGTATCGTGATCGATCAGCAGGTCGGTCGTCGCAATGGCGCGCGCACCAGGCCAAGCCGCGGCAATCGCTGTCGCCGCGTGGGCAGATGTGCCCGCGCCAGTGATAACGACAGGCAATGGTTCATCAGACTCACGTAGATCAAACTCGCGCACTCGCTCAAGAGTCGTTCTCCAGAGCGCAGGCTGCTCGAGAATCTCAGCTCGAGTTATGGTTCCGGCTATTGCATCCAATGGCTGTATCGCTCCACCAAAATCTTTCGGCACTGTTCAAAGACGTCTTCGGAGAATGACTGGTAAGCGGAGAGCAGTCGGAGGGGCATGGGTATGCCACTCAGCCGCGCCGATATCTTGTCATACGCGCCGTCCATGGTGTCGGTGCCCTTGATCGGCTGCTGTATCTCCGCTACCGCAGATAGATATTCGGCTTGAAGCGTGAACAGCTTTTCGATCTGTCGAGCGCGACCCCCTTCGAAGAACGTAATGGTTTTGGATGGTAGCATTGGTCCGACGAGCTGAGAAGTGAACACTCACCGATAAGACATCCGGTCGGAAAGTTAGGCTCACCGAAAAAATGCTGTAATTCCGGCACCGCCTTCATCAGTTCGATAGTAGAGGGGACACTCAAGCCGGTGTTTTTCGTGGCGACGAGGTGTGGAATCTCGTCTACAAGCCTGCGATATTCCGCGGCGTCAATCAGTCGCCGGCTGCGCATCAAGTTGTAATGAAGGAATTTGCTATCCGGGAAGGAGCCACAAACTTCACGGCAGAACCGTAAGGCCTCAGCCCTATTGAGGACACCCCCACGACGGCAGGGAGATCTGAAAGTAGCGGAACCCAGCCTGATGGGCGATCGACAGACGCTCGATGACTGTCGCAGTCGACTGTCCAATGACCCCCACCATGGGAGTAATCCCCTCGACGCCGGTTTCCTCACGAAATAGCCTGACGATAGCCTCAAATTGGGCGTTGTCCACCGCATGACCCTCGCCAGCAGTGCCGAAGATGTAAAGATCCTTAAAGCCACGGTCGACAAAATGCCGTATCTCATTGCGAAATATGGCTTCTTCGAGCCGCTCCTTTTCGTCCCAGGGAACCTCGCAGCTGACAAGTATTGTCTGGTAATGTCGCAATTTTGGTCACTCACTTTAGTTGGTTGGGAAGTTGAAAGATAAAGGCAAGGTTGATTTCTGTCAAGAAAAATTCCAAATTTGGACCTTTACTTTCAGAATCAATGCTGATTAAATTCAGCGGTTGGTATTTGGTAGCGGGTTAGCTTTTCGAGTGACGTGTGATGGTCTCCGAAAGGGCGCGCTATCGCGGCGGGTCAAAGGCATTAGCCACGAGGGGTTAAGATATATTCGGGTGGTCCCGGACGCCGGGCACCTATCGAGCGAGATTATGACACCGAGCCGAGTTCTTCGAAAGTTGCGGGCAGGGGAG
>JBDTUW010000366.1:0-5170 GCA_040007555.1 Acidobacteriota bacterium
ATCTCCGGGAAGAGTTCGCCCCCGGTCGCGATGACGTCTCCTGCCCGGTCCAGGTGAACAGCCATCCTCGCCTGAAAAAGATCGATATCCCCCAGGCTTTGCTGGAGGAAAATGTGGGTGACACCATTGTGATCAGTTCGATACGAGCGATCGGCGCGTAGTCTGGAGATACTGGAACGCTGGAGCCCGAAGATTTCGGTGTTGCTGGCGAGGAACTCCCTCGCCAGTCGGTGCGCTTCGGCCATTGGGGGCGGCGTCGTCAGCGAGCTACGGGAGACGGCACTGCGCGGCATTCTGATGGGGCCACCGAGATTGAACATTCGGCTCGGCCGTCCCGTCAGGGAACTCCAGCGAACGTTAAGCCGTGGATTATCCTCAAACAGCCTCCACCGCGCTGCCGAACCCTGAATTCTGCGCCGTGTGTCGAGGCTGAAGCGGTCCTGTGTTTCGTTGAGCGACTCCAGTGCCAGCAGCGACTGCGAGCGCTCCTGTGCCGCCCGGATATCGAAGTCAGGCAGACCAGTGGGCAGCACGGTCTGCACGCTCCCTATCGCATTCACGGACAGTCGGCCTTCCGCCGCATCTGCCTGGTAGCGCGTGTCTGAATTGAAGTCAAAGACTCCAATCAGCGAACTGATGAGGAGAAGTACCCGAATTGCGGTCCGATTCAATATGAGAGGAAAATAAAGCAGCATATGCCAAGGATCAAAAATTTGAGATTCAGAGCAGCTCGGGAGTTTCAGGATGAACGCGCATAATCGCGAGCTCTGCGCTCGATGACCTTAGCGAGATCTATCATGGCGATGAGGTCCGTGGCCGCACGGGTCGCCTGGTCGGTGTCGAATATCTTCGTGTTCTTGTGAATCGGGTTGTGTGCAAAATCCGAAACCAGCTTCGAGAGGAGGTGAATCGCGCGATCAAATTCCTCCGGCGATCGCATTTCTCGATCGATCCTTGCCGTGACGGGCCCAGGTGCACCCAGGACAAGCAACCCGCGCAGATTACGCGCGCGGCGCTGAATGGCCTTCACATCCCTGGACAAACGTGCCGGCACCAGGCTCCCCGCTTCGTGAGCCTTGAGCAAGCCGATGCCAAGCAATTGCAGTTCGCGAAAATTCTCGGTGAACTGCGACTGCGCTGCCTTGCGCGAGCGTTCCTTCGCTGCTGCATCCGCAGCCTGCTGCGTCGTGCTCATCTGCGCAACGAGAAGAGTGAGATTTAGAGCAAGCAATATCGCTGTCATGTCGGGTACAAAGTAGCGTGGAATCTATAATTTACCGAACGCCCGAGCGACTGCGGCAATCGTTCGGTCAATAATCTCATCGTCATGTGCGGTCGACACAAAGCACGATTCGAACTGAGACGGCGCGAGGTAAACCCCTTCGTCCAGCAGATTGTGAAAGAAGCGTGCGTATCGTTTGCGGTCGGACTGATTTGCCGATCCCCAATCGAATACAGGGTCCGTCGTGAAGAAACCAGTAAACATCGAGCCAACCCGGTTTGAAGTGAGATCCACCCCGGCCTTTCTCGCTCCTTCGGCGAACCCCTCAACAATCGCCCTCGCGCTGCGCTCAAGGGCGGGATAGGGATCGGTGTCGCGAAGGAGTCGCAGCGCCGTCAGACCCGCTGTCACCGCCAGCGGATTGCCCGAGAGCGTGCCTGCCTGATACACCGGCCCAACCGGCGCGACAAAGTCCATGACGTCGGCTCTCCCACCGAACGCACCAACCGGTAAGCCTCCGCCGATGATCTTGCCAAGACACGTGAGATCGGGGTTGATGCCATAAAGGCCCTGGGCACCCGAGAAACCTACCCGAAACCCGGTCATTACCTCATCGAAGATCAGCAGCGCGCCGTTTTCCCGTGTCAGCGTTTCCACCTCGCGCAGATAATCGCCCCGGGGCGGTACACACCCCATGTTCCCAACTACCGGTTCAATTATCACGGCTGCGATCTCGGGCCCGGCGTCAGAGAATATCTCTTTCAGCGCACTGAGATCATTAAAGGGAACAGTGATCGTCGCTTTCGCGAGCTCGGGAAGGACGCCAGGAGAATCTGGCAGTCCGAGCGTAGCCACGCCGGATCCCGCGCGCACGAGCAGACTGTCTCCGTGCCCGTGATAACAGCCTTCGAATTTGACGATGTGCGGACGCCCGGTAAACCCGCGTGCAAGTCGAATTGCCGACATTGTCGCTTCGGTACCGCTTGATGTGAGCCGCAGTTTCTCGATCGAAGGGATGGCAGAAACGACGAGTTCCGCCAGTTCCACTTCGAGCTCAGTTGGAGCGCCGAAGCTGGTGCCGCGCTCGGCAGCCTTTTGAATCGCAACAATAATCTCCCGGCGGGCATGACCCAGGATCATCGGCCCCCATGAACCGACAAAGTCTATATATTCGCGTCCGTCCGCATCGGTAAGAACTGCTCCTTTCGCCGAGCTGATAAAGAGTGGCGTGCCTCCGACGCCTCGGAACGCCCGAACCGGACTGTTGACGCCTCCGGGAATGACCCTGGTGGCGCGCTCGAAAAGAGCCTCGGATTTCACGTTTCTCGAAATGCGGCCGGTTTCTGTTTCAGGCATTCTGACCCTCATCCCTCTCACTCTTGTTACTTATTCTCGCGAGCAAATGATTATAACTTGTGTGGATAGCTGGGACGAGCCTCGACACTCAAGCCGCAACCTTGCGCGGAAGGCGCACGCTGTGTGATTATCTTAAAACGCCTATGACAAAACCGAAACAGGAGGAGCCTTTGAATCCGGAATTGAGCCAACTACTCTCACTTCAGGAAGCCGACCTTGAGATCAAACGCATCACCGAAGAGATCGCCTCGCTTCCCGCGCGACAGCAGACAATTGAGAGCCAGTTTGCGGAATCAGTCAAAGAGCACCTTGATCTTCAGTCAGAATACGAGACAACCTTAGCGTCCCGGACCCGTCTCGAAGGAGACACCGTCACCGAGCAAGAGAAGCATGAGAAGTTCAAAGGTGATCTCATGAAAGCTCGAAACGAGAAGGAATACGCCACGGCGGTTCGTGAGATCGACGCCAGCAAGAAGGCCGTCAGTACCTTTGAGACCGAACTGCTGAAGGTCATGGAGAAGCTCGAAACTCTCGAACAGGATGTCAAGGCGCGGAGCCCTGAAATGGAATCCCGCCGCGTCGAGGTTGACAAGCAGCTCAACGAGATAGCTTCGGCCGCATCTAAGAGTAAGGGTCGCCTCGATCGCCTGCTTGCAGATCGCGCGGCACTCTATGCGACCCTGAGCATGACCTCTCGCGCAATCTACGATCGAGTCTCGCGATTGAGAGGCGGCGTCGTTCTCGCGGAGGCAATCGACTATTCGTGTACTGCCTGTCGTATGAAGATTCGACCGCAAGTCTTTAACGACATCCGTCGCGGCGACACGATCATTCCCTGTGAGAGCTGCGGCCGCGTTCTGTTCTTTCGCATGAAGATATCTGTATAGTCGCAGGCAAACTCCGCAACGCCAACTCGAATGGTTTAGCGGGGGCGCCTCACTTTTTTGAGCGCCGCTGTCGTACAACTTCAAATAGTACCACTCCCGCTGCAACGCTCACATTGAGGGAATTGATCTTTCCGAGCATGGGAATCGAGACCAGGCTGTCACAGGTCTCACGCACCAGGCGCCGCAGTCCCTTACCTTCGCTGCCAAATACCAGAGCCAGTGGGATAGTGAAATCAAAGTCGACATAGCTTGTTTCGGCATCTCCCTCGACTCCGATCACCCAGAATTGCTTTTCCTTCAACTCCTCGATGAGCGGGACCAGGTTGGTCACCTCCGCGACTCTGACATATTCAACTGCCCCAGCCGAAGTCTTGGCGACTGTTTCGTTGAGGGGCGCGCTCCGCCGATCCGGAACAAAGATTCCGTCAACTCCAGCTGCCTCGCACGTTCGCAGAATCGCACCGAGATTATGCGGGTCCTCAATATTATCCAGCAGCACAACCATCGGTGGGTTACTTGCGTTGTTGAATATCTGATCTGACTCCACATACTGAGTCCTTTTCGACTGGGTCAGCAGCGCGACTATCCCCTGATGATTTGCGCCTCGAGTTAGCGCATCCAGGTTGCTTCGATCTTTTCGTTCAAGCGGAATGCCCTCACGCTTTGCAAAATCCTGCAACTCCGCAAATCGCGTGGGTGCCGCCCCCGTCGCGAGCAGGATGCGGCTGATTGGTCGCCTTCTGGAACGCAACGCTTCAAGCACTGGCGCCAGGCCATAGATATATTCTTGCACTTGCCGATCTCCGATGAGTCTATCTCCAGGACTGCAGATTATAGCTGATAGAGAATAGAATACGAGGCGCTTGATTTCGACGGCCAGCCGTGAATAATCGGCGAGATGAAGCGTGTTTTTCCTTCGCTCTCTGTGGTGCTCTACCTGTTCTCAGTTGCGTGCGGGATCACCAATTCCCCTGATGTCAATCGGCCTCAACCGGCGCGACTCAACTATCCCGTCGTCATTGAGTCATCGAACCCCCAGCGGAGGCGATCCGAGAACGCCTGGCAGCGACTGCTGGAGATCAATCGTGTCCCGGTCGTGCCGCTCGATCTTGACCCGGCCCTCACTGTACCCCGCGCCCTTCCGGCCGAAGTCGCCTTGAAGATACCTGTTAGCGGCAAGACAGAATTACTTTCAGCAGATCAGGCAAAGGAAGCGCTTCGGCAGTTTATTACTGCAAATATGCGGCTACTTGCCGGAGACCCCCGGGACAGGGAATTAACCCTGGCCGATCTCTCCCTGATATCGTTCGCCGCTGAAGCGGATCTTTATCGCGCCACCTACCGACAGATGAATTTCCCGTTTCCCATTGCCAAGGGCTACGGGGAATTAAGACTCGTGGTGAACAGACAAGGTGCACTTCTTCAGCTGACTAGCAGATTGCTTCCGATGGTCGATTTGCCTTCGACAGCCTCCGTCGATTCCGGACCACTTGCAGCCGGCCTTGTCGGAAGGGTGTTCCGCTATAGCGGGATTGACGGACGCGGGCTGGAATATCAGGTGTCAACACGCGAGGAAGTATCGGTAAAGGATCTGACGATCTTTCCCAAGGAAGACGGCGAACGGCTTCTGCTTTATCTCGCCTATCCCGTTGAAGTCGGCCGGGGGACGACATGGACGGTGTTCTTTGATGCCGTCACGGGGCAG
>JBDTUW010000367.1:0-5167 GCA_040007555.1 Acidobacteriota bacterium
GCCTTCGGCGCTTGCTTGGAGAGGGCAACTCGACCCAGCGCTCACGCACTGGGCTGAAGGACTTCCGCCGCTTCGCGGCTTTTGCGTGCCGCGTAATCAAGGTGCACGCTTTAATGCCCGCCCGCCCAAAATCAAAAACTCTGCTCTACCGTCAGATGCAAATGCGATTCCGATTTCTACCGCAGGCGCCTGCCCTGCCTGAACGGCGGAAAGTCGTGAATCATTGATTCTGACAAGCGGCGTTTCAAAGCGCCCTCGCGCGTACACGAGCTGGCCGGCCTTGATCGAAATCGTGATTCGATCTGCGCCTTCACCGAATCCACCAACGTAGCGCGCCATTTCGAGTGCGGTCATCTCCCTTGGCCGCGGCTTGCTGTCCTCCCGCGCTGCTCCAGGAATCAGGAGTTCCGTCACCTTCCGCACTGTCTTGTTGAGAGACCCGCCAGTCCGATTGATCAGCAGGATGACTGCGATCTGCTTGTCGGGAAACATGCGGATCAGTGAACCGAATCCGCTGCGACTGCCACCGTGCTGAACCACTCGGACACCATTGAATGTCCCGATGTTCAGCCCAAACGCGTATTTGCTGTCGGTGCCGGGAATTTCGACTCGCGGAGTCGACATCATCGAAATGAGCTCCCGCGACAAAACCTGCACTCCATCGATGCGACCGCCATTCATGAAGGCGATCACAAACCGCGAAAGATCGGTGATGCTCGAGAACATGGAGCCCGCCGGCCAGTTTCCGGCATTGTCAGCCAGGGGCCGGATGACATGTGGCTTCTCCGTGGGGCTGCCGTCGTGACCCTGCGCGAGTGGGAACGTTATCGCCATCGTGGGGCGGATTGTCGTCCGCGTCATTCCCAGTGGCTTGAACAACGACTCGCTCAATTCGTCGGCGTACGCGCGTCCACTAACCTCCTCCGTCACGTACCCCGCCAGCCAATACCCGGGATTTGCATAGGAGTAGACGCGTCCCGGCTCAGTAAACAGCGATTGCTCGTTCAGTGCACGTACGGTCACGCCAAGTTCAGCGTCGTCATGTTTCCCAAACATGACAGCCGCATCGCGCAGCCCCGCGGAGTGACTCAGCAGCTGCGCGGGAGTAATTCGAGCGATCGCGGGATCGAGCCCTTTGGCATACTTGCCGATTGGCGAATCAAGGTCGATCTTTCGCGCTTCCACTAATTTGAGCAGGCCGGCCGCGGTGAACATCTTTGTGGTCGAGCCCAGCCGAAAAAGCATTTCGGGCCGCACAGGCTCACCCGTCTCGATGTTCGCCACACCAAAGCCTCTGGCGAATACCAGACGATCACCACGGACAATGCCGATCGCGGCCCCCGGTGTGTTCGTTTCGCTGAGTTCAGACAATACGACGCGCTCGAGGTCAGCAAAGCTCGCTTCCGCAGTTGAAGTCTGTTTCGACCGCACGAGGCGGAGCAGCGGCACGGTGCCTGCCAGGGCAACCATGACGAGAATGAAGGAAAGCGCGATCCGCTTGCTGCGCATGATTGTTCTCGATCCTTTCACTGGTTGAGCCGCGGGATGGTCATCACTTACACTGAATCCCGGGCCGCGGTCAAATTGAACTACCGAACGACGGAGATGGGCATCTTGACTGCGGCTGATTTACGACGCAGGCAGAAGGTAAGGAGTCAGGGTTGAAGCATGATCGTTGAGACATTTCCAGTTGGCCGTCTCCAGTGCAATTGTACGATTCTTGGTTCTCGCCAAACAAATGAGGCAATCGTCATCGATCCAGGCGATGACATTCCTCTGGTCCTGGCGCGCCTCGCTTATCACGGTCTGACCGCAAAATACGCGATCGCGACTCACGGGCACATTGACCACGTCGGCGGGTTTAAGGAAATCAAGGAAGGTACCGGAGCCCCCGTGTACCTTCACGAAAGCGACCTCTTCCTTTACGAAGCCCTGGAGATGCAGGCCACCATGATCGGCGTTGACACTCCTGAGACAACGGTCATCGATGGCCACCTTGATGACGGCGACGAGATAGGCGCCGGTGATATTAAGTTGCGCGTCGTGCATACACCCGGTCATACGCCGGGAAGCATCTGCTTCCACTCTCCTGATGGAGATGCGCATTTGTTTGCCGGCGATACGCTCTTTATGGGCAGTATCGGTCGCACAGACCTCTGGGGCGGCTCCATCGATCAGATAATGGAGTCCCTTCGCGATAAGCTGGTCACGCTTCCAGATGAAACCGTGGTTATTCCCGGACACGGTCCAGCGACGACCATTGGCCGCGAAAAACGCTTCAATCCATTTCTTCAGAGGCTATGAGCGGTGAAAAAAGAGCGGCTCGACAAACTGCTGGTCGCTCGCGGATTGGTTGAGACGCGCACTCGCGCGCAGGCGATTGTGCTTGCGGGTCTGGTCTTCTCCGGCGAGCAACGTCTCGAAAAGCCCGGACAACTCGTCGCCATCGATGCTGAGATACGCCTCAAGGAATCGCTCCCTTATGTCAGTCGCGGAGGGCTCAAGCTCGCGGCGGCCCTCGATCATTTCCAACTCGATGTTCGCGAACAAAGCTGCCTGGATATTGGCGCGTCCACTGGCGGCTTCACCGATTGCCTGCTCCAGCGAGGAGCGCGTCAGGTGGTGGCGCTCGACGTTGGGCATGGCCAACTCGACTGGAGACTGAGGCAGGATGAACGCGTTGACGTTCGGGAGAAGATCAATGCGCGCTATCTCGAGCCTGGTGACTTCGAGTCTCGTTTCGATCTTATCGTCGCCGACGTTTCATTTATCTCGCTGGACAAGATTCTGCCTGTCATGACGCCCCTGCTCGAGGCCGACGGACGTGTCATCGTATTGATCAAGCCGCAGTTCGAGGTCGGTCGCGATGAGGTCGGCAGGGGAGGAATCGTGCGTGACGCTCGCGCGCAATTCCGAGTTGTTGAAGAGATCGTCTCGTTCGCTGCGGGCGTTGGCCTGAAGTGCGTTGGCACCCTTGAATCGCCGATCCTGGGTGCTGACGGGAACCGCGAGTTCCTCGCCTGCTTCTTAGTAGCCGATGCGCCTTTGAAGCGGCCTTGAGCGAAGAAGAGGAAGACCTCACGCGAAGCCGCGAAGGCGCGGAAGACGCGAAAAGATCAAAACGGGCAACGTCGATTCATTAGGTTCTTTTCGCGCCTTTTCGCGACTTCGCGGCTTCGCGTGAGATCGTCCCTGCGCGTGCGCGAACTTCAGAGAGGTTGACATCTCTGATGCGTGCGCGAAGAATCACAGATTCCCGACTAAAGGTTCACCGAAGTACACAAATTTGAAGGAGTGCATATGCGATTTGAACAGCGGAGACGCCTGCTCATAGTCTCCCTTTGTCTGTTTCTGGCCTTCGCCTCGACGGCCTCGAGTGTGGTGCAAGGACAGGGTCGAGCGGCGTCTCGGGTCTCGCGTCCACAGATAAAGCTGGTGGTCGGGCTCATGATCGATCAGTTCAGAGCCGACTATCTGGTGCGATTCCGCGACCAATTCGTCTCTGGCGGGCTCGAAAGGCTACTGGATGGAGGCGCCGTTTTTGCAAACGCGCATTACATCCACGTCCCGACCTATACCGCCTGCGGTCACGCAACCTTCATGTCGGGTGCGAGTCCTTCGCTCAATGGCATCATCGGGAATGAGTGGTTCGACCGCACTCTCAATAAGCGTGTCACCAGTGTGTCGGATGACAGTGTCAAGCTGCTGACGGGGGCGTCGAGCGATGCGGCAGGCGCGTCACCATCAAAGCTCCTTGGGAGCACGCTCGGTGATGAGTTGCGGCTCGCCAGCGAAGGAGAGTCGAAGGTTGTCGGGATAGCCTTCAAGGATCGCTCCGCGATTTTGCCTGCCGGAAAGCGACCCAACGGAGCTTACTGGTTCGACAACAAGAGCGGCGGCTTCGTTTCGAGCACATATTACTTCAGCGAGCTCCCGGAATGGGTGAGGAAATTCAATCGAGACGTCCGAGCCGAACGGTATTTCGGGAAGAAATGGGAACGCCTCCTCCCAGAGGCTGCCTATAGTCGTTCCCGTCCGGACAATGCGCCGGAAGAGAAGTCCATCTTCGGCACGACGTTCCCTTATACGATCAATGGCGGAGAGAATGCCGTTGGACCGAGATTCTATGCGCAGTTCGAGATGACACCGTTTGGAAATGAATTCGCCATCGAGTTCGCCAGAGCGGCCATCGAGAACGAAGCGCTCGGCGCCGATTCCATACCCGATCTGCTCACGCTCAGTCTCTCGGCAAACGATCTGCTGGGTCATACCTATGGTCCCTACAGCCAGGAAGTGCAGGATATGGTCCTGCGCACGGATCGGATGTTGGCTGATTTCTTCACTTACCTGGATCGCAAGGTTGGGATGAACAATGTAGTGATCGCGCTTTCAGCCGACCACGGCGTTGCCCCGATACCTGAGATGATCGCGGAGCAGGGTTTTGGAGGGCGCATCGGGGCGCGAGTGGTGCCGACGGCTGTGACTGCGGCGCTGACGAGTCAGTTTGGGTCCGGAGAGTGGATCCGTCAGTACGTCAATGGCAACGTCTATCTGGATGAGACGATCATCGAAACAAAGAAACTCGATAAGAAGGCGGTCGAGCTCGCTGCCTGTGCAGCCGCAATCACGGTTCGCGGCATTGGCTCCTGCTATACGCGGAGCGACCTGATCGCGGGTTCACTGCCCCAGGACCGCGTCGCAAGGGCCGTTGCAAGCGGTTTCTATGCCGCTCGAAATGGAAATATTATCGCCGTCCCGGAGCCGTTCTGGTTTGTTGCAGAAGGAATCGCAACAACACACGGGGGGCCGTACAGCTATGACACACACGTCCCTGTCATCCTTTACGGGCCCGGATTTATCGCGGGGCGATATACCGAGGAAAGCAGCCCGGCAGACATCGCACCGACTCTTGCCGCGCTACTCAATCTGACTCCGCCAAGCAACTATGTGGGCCGCGTGTTGTCCGAAGCGCTGGCAAAGCGCCCGTTGAGATAGCAGCTAGCTGGCGCATATAATGGTGATGATACGTCCCGATGCATAACCGCACGAAAATGAGGAATGGAGTTTGACGATGACAAGCCGATCAAAGATAGTGCTTCTATTGGCAATAGTTCTGGTTGTTTCGCTTGCTGCAATTGCTGGCGATCCACCTGAGGTTGGGAAGGCA
>JBDTUW010000368.1:0-5160 GCA_040007555.1 Acidobacteriota bacterium
GCTTATCGAGCAGGTGTGCGACGAGCAGATGAAAACGCCAGTACAGGCCGGATTTAGCCCAGTCCATTTGCGGCGAGCCGGCGAGGAAGGCACGGCGCGCTTCGTCATAGTTGAACGACGATCCTTTGCCAACGTAGTCAGCGTATCCCTCACGCACCCATTGCGGTAGCCGAACATGATAGTCATACCACCCAAGACTCTGCCCGGTAAGGGTGTGCGTGATCTCGTGAGCGATGAAGTAATCGAGGGTCCGATCGCCAGGAACCCGATTTCCCTGAGGTCCTATCAGGCAGTTATCTTCAATGATCGCGTCTCGAAGAAAAACGTTCGTCGTGATCGGATAGCGATTCACTCCTGCGACGCCATAGTTGTGCAGAAAGAACAGCCGCTGCCGCCACCGCGCATTACAAATGAATGCAAGATGAGATTGCGATCCCGAATAAAGCGGCGACGTCGACAACTTTACCGCAACACGTTCCAGCAACCGCTTCCCATCTTCCGATGAAAACTGATGGTCGGAATAGAGCTCAAGATTTCCCGCCTGTACCGACGAAGCGAAGAATGGTTGTGGAAAGCTCTGCAACACGACAAGGACGCAGATGGCTGCCAGGCAGGCCACTAATGTTCTGATAAGGAGAGCCTTCTTCCTGATTCTCATAGCATTCCCTCAGAATGATTTGCGGAAACCCTCCGCGGTTCTGTCGCAATAAGGCGTCCGCTAATTCCCATCGAGATCAAACCAAATAAAAAAAAGGCCGCTTCACCTGGGCTCTTTGGAATTCCGGTGATGACTACGGCGATGACGATACTCGTCAAACTTGTTGCAAAGATGATCAGCGCTCCCAATGTCCGCGATCGTTCGTAGAAACCGGCAACCAGCAAAGCAATCACCAGTAGCACCGCAACGCAGATTCCCCACGTCACCATCTCGAAGAGGAGATAGAGCAGGTCGTAGACGAGCGCTGGCAAACTGCTTTGCGAAACCGATCGCTGGATGAGCAAAAAGAATGCAGCAAGCAGGACTCCTGGCACCGCGAGCACCATCGCAAAGACATAGGCGATCAATCTCAATCTATTTCGCGCCTGGTCTGACGTCATTACCGTTCATTTGACCCCGTGGGGCTGAGAAAGCCTCCAGAACACGTTGCTGTCTGAATCGGAAGATGCGCTTTAACTGCCACCCGATGATCGGCGCAACCAATTCTGCCAGGGGATAGGCCGGCAGCGCATATCTCACCTCATCTTCGATTTCGGTACCACCGTCCTCCGTGTCTCGAAAGCGATGAGTGTGGACCCAGAGTGCATATGGCCCGGAAACCTGCTCATCGACAAACTCGTCGGGTGGCTGCCAGCGGCTGATCAAGGTGCGCCAGCGCACCGGCGCTCCATACAGACGAAGAGAATAATCAATTAAAAGGCCCTCCCGCATCGCAATCGGAAGTGGCGTCAGGATGTGAAAATGCAGTTCCGCCGGTGTGAGCCGTTGAAGATTGCCCGCATCAGCGAAGAACTCGAAGACTTCTTTGCGTGGAAGCGTCAGGCGAAGTGAAGCTCGAAGAAGGTGTTCACGCATGCTTCCTTCTACACGCGAACCTTTCTCGAAGCCACGGCGAGGAGCGAACCAGGTATGAGAAAAACGAGAAAGAACGGGTCGAAGTTGCTCACGATCATCGCCCAGATGCCAAAGCTCAGATAGGCAATCGAGATCACGACCGCTGGCATAGTCGAGGCCATTTCTCCGCGCAGTCTCTTCGAGAAGAGGATGACTACGATAATTCCCAACGCGAGCATGACGGCGGCGCCGAACTGCCATCCGATCCGCAGACCGGTCAGGAGGTCGGCTGGCACCTGCACAGAAGCAAGCTGAGCGCTAATGGCTTTCCAGCCAAGAAGGGCATGGGCAGCGCTGCTGAGGATCAGCAGCACCCCGGCGATCACACCAAGAATAGCTCGCACCTTGGCCATATTTCTCCTGGATTAATAAAACGTACTGAGCTGCCTCTCGACTTTCGATTGGGCAATGAATATAAAGAACGGCGTCGGGTGGTTCAAGCTCTCCGCGCAGAGTTGTTGACTACTGGTTAGGGAGACACATGAACACGACGAAGCCGCGTTCGTAGTACCGCCTTAGGTGGACTCGAGTCTTCGTGGTGCCCTCGCGCGACGAACTGCCTCCCGAGGTAAGGCATCCGGTGATCCGCGATGCATTGGTTACGTAACATTCCGCCTCAAGGCGGTACTACGAACGCTGGCGCATTGCTCGAGAAAACATCCTGTCTCACGCGACCGTCGCCTCCAGTGGCACGGCATCCGTTGATCCACGAGGGATTGGTTGCGTAAGATTCCGCCTGAAGGCTGTACTACGAACGCGAACGCCTCGGGCATCCCCTAGTCAGTGAGGGCGTTTACTCAAGGAGGGTCAGGTGAGACAACTCGATCCAAAAGCAATCGCGCGCATGCCGTGGGAGGAGTTCGAAGGATATCTCTCGCAACCCACGCGAAGTGCAGCCCGCACCTCCGCGAATGATCGGGCGATGCGTGAGTACTTCGGCGATGCTGAGTTTGCCGAGCTTCAGCGACTGGCGAGGCAAAGTGCGAGCGTGCGATCACGGTCGACTCCCCTTGGAACCGTTATCTTCCTTCCTGGAATCATGGGATCCAACCTCACTCGCGTTGAAGCGGGCGATAACGACCTGGTCTGGATCAACCTCTTCAGACTTGCTCTCGGTCAGGTCGAAAGTCTTAGGCTTACCGCCGATGGCAAGCGAGACTCCCAGGCGGGTATTAGCATACTGCCAACCGCGATCGACAAACGGACCTACGCGCGCGCGCTTCTTTTTCTTCGCGCGCATTGGGACGTCCTTCCGTTCCCATTCGACTGGCGAAAGGACATCGATCAATCGGCGGATGCACTCGCCACCTTTATCCGGGAGAGGTTCCACGGTCAACCAACACACCTGGTCGCGCACTCAATGGGCGGGCTCGTCGCGCGCAGCTTCATCCGGCAAAACAAACCGCTCTGGAAGAAACTGAGCGGCGAGGGCGGACAAGGCGGTCGGCTCGTTATGATGGGCACGCCAAACTACGGTTCATTCACCGTCCCACAAGTCCTGACGGGAGTCGAGCAGCTCGTCAACCTGCTCTCGAAGGTCGACCTGCGACATAACCTCGGTCAGATTCTGGAGATCACAAACACGTTTGTCGGCAGCTACGAAATGCTGCCCGCTCCGGACAAGCTGCCCGAAGAGATGCAGGCGCTCTATCGCGAAGATGCCTGGGGTTCATTTCCCGTCCCGGATCGACATCTCGATCGTGCTCGAGAGTTCCACGAAACGCTCAAGGATCAGGAAACGATCGATCCCTTGCGCATGACATATGTTGCTGGTTGCAATCGGGCAACTCTGGCGGGACTCGAGATCATAGCGCCCGGCGAGTTCAGATATCGCGAGACGCTGGATGGAGATGGTCGCGTTCCGCACGCACTTGGCCTGCTTGAGGGCGTGCGCACTTACTACATCGAGGAGAGTCACGGCGACCTGCCGCGGAACGATCAGCTACTCAAGGCGGTTGACGAGATACTCATTCGCGGGACGACATCAATGCTGCCCGAGCAACCAGTGACGCCCCGTTCAGTGCTTCCGAATAATGGCCAGTGGTATCGCTCGATCGAGGAATATCAGACCGGTTTCGCACTTGAGGCACTGGCACAGCGCGCGGTTGAGAAGCGTGTGACGCCGGAGGAACAGCGGCTGGCAGAGGAGACCCTTCTCCGCGCAGCGATAGGCGCGGGTCGACATCTTGAGGGCGCTGCAGAGATTCGTGGGAGCACAAAGAGCTCCAGGAGGCGCGTTCGGGCAGCTCAGCGCCTCGAGGTTGAAGTGGTTTGGGGAGATGTCACTCGAATCAGCGCACCGGTAGTCGTGGTTGGTCTCTACAAAGGCGTCAAGCCGGTGCAGAAGAGCGGCCTTGGAGCGATCGACGCGAGGCTCGACCATTGGATTGCTGAAGCCATCAGACGCGGTATCGTCGGAGGCGACCTTGGTCAGTCGTTTTTTGTTCCGATCGACCGGCGTCAAGTCGCCGCCGATACCGTGCTCCTCGCCGGCATGGGGGCCGAGAGTCGCTTCAGCCAGGACGACTTGAGGTATCTGATGCTCAATGTCACTTACGGCATCGCGGCACTTGGCGCAAAGAGCTATGCCACCGTGCTGATCGGCGCCGGTACGGGCAATCTCAATGAGGATCAGGCCCTGCGGGGAATGCTCTTCGGAATCTGCGATGCGCTTGAACGCTTGCCAGAGAAACAGAAATTGACGCGGGTAGTGCTGATCGAGAAGAACAAGGAGCGCTACCAACAGATCGGTGAGAAGCTGAGAGTCATCAAAGGCGAGGACTCAGCCGCTCGATTCAATATAGCGGTCAAGAGTCGGAAGCACCCAAGTGCAAGCGCGCGGACGGAAACTGAAAGAACGAAAGATCAGCCCGATATGACATTCGGCCCGCGGATCACGATCGAGCGCGCCGGTGATGTCTTCCGCTTCTCGGCGCTGACGGAGAGAGCAGTGATACCGGTGCGCGAGGTCGAAGTTCAATCCTTTGTTCCCGATGGGGCTTCAGCACGATTGATGGAGTCGGTGAGCCGGGACGAACAGGAAAGGCTCGGCCGCATGCTGATCACCAGTCTGATGCCTGAGGATTTCGTCGATCTCTTCGACAGCAAAGACCCGGTGACCTTTATCCTCGATCGAAGCACAGCGGGGATTCCGTGGGAGATGGCCTGTCTTTCGACGGCACAAGGGCCAACCTTTCTCGGACCAGGTGTCGCTTTGACACGCCAGTTCCGGACGCTTCTTTCTCAAGTGCCTGGAATCTCGCCACCGCTTGGTCCAAAGCTGCGCGTGCTGGTCGTTGCGGACCCCGCGCCTGAACCCGAGTACCAACTGCCTGGAGCTCGGCGGGAAGGGAGAACGGTCGTTCGGGTGCTCAGCGAACTGAAAACAGAATATGGACTCGACATTGAGGTCATTGATCGCATCGGTGACGCCGAGTGTGAGCCAATAGACATTCTCAGCCTTATTCTTGAAGGCGGGTTTGATCTGATTCACTACGCTGGTCATGGGATATTTGACGAAAAGGATCCAGCGCGTGGCGGCTGGGTAT
>JBDTUW010000369.1:0-5152 GCA_040007555.1 Acidobacteriota bacterium
GTCTCGTGGGGAAGGCATCCTCAAACCAGTCCCGCCATTGCCTGGCGATCCTTCTTGAACGCAGCCCTACTCTTTCAGTCGACTTCATCGTCGTTTGATGAGCCAGCGTCCGGTCAGAGTCATTGACTCAGGATGCGGAAGAACTCTGCGGGATCGGCCTTTGGCTTGCGATCGTAAGTCATGAGGCCGTTGATCTCCTGCTCGACATCCGTCAATTGTGTATAACAATACCCGGCGATCGCTTTGTTCGCTCGCAATGCCTTGATCAGCCCGTCGAGCCTCTCCAGCAAGGCTTCTTTGGTTGGCTCGATGCCGGAATAGCCCCACTCGTTGTCCGCCTTTTGCGCGCCCACCCTATACGAAATGCCGCCAAACTCCGTCATCAGAATCGGAGTGCCGTTATACTTGTAACCTAACGCCAGGGCCTCCCTGCCGTTGCGAGGTATGGAAGTTCGTTCCCGCTCCAGGTCTTTGTATTTCTCCGTCAGCAGGATACCGGTGCGCGCATAGTCGTGGATGCCGAAGAGATCGGTGGCGTCTGTGTGCTCCCACCCGTCGTTGTCCTGCACGAGGCGTGTCCCGTCCAGGGATCTCGTCAGGTAGTACATCGTCTTGGCGTGTGCCTGTTGTTCTGCATTTGTCAGAATCCGTGTCACTCCCCAACTCTCGTTGATCGGTGTCCATGCGATGATCGACGGATGGTTGTAGTCGCGCCGCACGGCCTGTTGCCATTCGTCGACAAACCGCGCGACATAGTCGTCATGGTAGACGTCGTAGGCATTAGCCATCTCGCCCCAGACAATCAGCCCGAGCTTGTCGCACCAGTAGAGCCAGCGCGGATCCTCGACCTTCTGGTGTTTGCGCGCGCCATTGAAGCCGAACTTCTTCATCATCTCGATGTCATACTTGATCGCCTCTTCGGTCGGAGGCGTCATGAGACTCTCTGGCCAGTAGCCCTGATCCAGCACCATCCTTAGATAATAGGGAGAGTTGTTGAGGTAGACCTTGCCATCGTGTGTCGAAACCTTGCGTTGCCCGAAGTAACTCTCGACGCGATCAATCACGCTACTTCCCGACAACAATTCAACTGTGAGGTCATAAAGCGTGGGTCGTTCGGGCGACCAGAGTTGCTGAGATGCCAGTTTGAGAATCGAAGTCGGGCGCGTGTCCGTGACGGTAATCTCAGATTGAATCTTGATCTCGTTGTTGAGTTTGACTGTCGTGCGGACCTTCAGGTCAGTTTGCGGTCGATTGAGGATCGACTCGATGCTGACTTGCGAATTGTCGACGTCAGGCGTGATGCGCAAGCGGGCGATGTGGGTAGCGCCCGCGGCTTCGATCCAGACGGGCTGCCAAATGCCAGTTGTGCGCGTGTACCAGATGGCGCGCGACTTCGGCTCCCAGAATTGCTTGCCCCGCGGTATCGAGCGATCGGTTGAAGGGTCGACGACCCGCACGACAATGAAGTTCTCGCCGGGCTTGAGGAAGTCGGTGATGTCGCAGCCGAACCCTACATGTCCGCCCCGGTGCCAGGTGGCCTGTTGGCCGTTGACCCAAACCGTCGCCTCGTAGTCTACCGCACCAAAGTTGAGAAGCGAGCGTTTGCCGGCGAAGCCTTCGGGAATCCGCAGACTGCGGCGGTACCAGACAACGTCGTGAAAGGACGGATCGGCAATGCCGCTCAATTTGCTCTGGAACGCGTAAGGTACCTGGATTGTTCTCGCGAGTTTCCTGTCTCCCGAGTACCAGCGCTCGGCGATACCATGGTCCTGATCGTCGAATTCAAATTCCCAGAGGCCGTTGAGCGACTGCCACGTGGCGCGAACAAGATCCGGTCGAGGGTGCTCCGCGCGCGGTATCGCGGTCCCTTGGGCGTGTGCCGCGACGAACCTCGTCAACAGGATGGCTATTACCGACGCTGCGACTCGGAAGACGGAAAGACGACTGGGCACCATGACGTAGTTCTCCCAAGTTATGTTCTCGATCCTAAACCGGAGACCGATATTGGTCTTACTGCAAACAAGAGGCGTGCGGGTTGTCCGCGCACTCTGATAGCAGCGAAAGGCTGAGAGGTCAAGGCGGCCCGTTAGAGCGACTTGGCCCTTGTGCGTAAGATGTTCGAGATCGATCGGCGATTGCACTCGGGCTGAGCGGGTCCCGGCGGCCCCCGCGGTTCCTCCGATCCATCCCGCCTTGGGGCGATTTGTGCCTTCGTAACCGGACGGCTTTCGGGCATAATGCGGACGTCCCTTCCGGTTCTTAGTTCGACTCGCCGCGGAGCGCGCAACAAGATATGTTTGGCCCTTATGACCCTCTCAAGCAAGAGGCTCTTTTTGGGTTTGTAAAGGTGAACCGAGCAGTGAAGGCTTCAAGTAACATTTGTCTCCTCCTGGCTGCGATTTCGTTGGTGCCCCTGCATCACCAACCGAAAGGCGTCGCATCTGTCGGGCTCGTATACCCCAACGGACTCGCTCTCAATGCCAACGGGGAATTGTACATTTCTGATATCGGGTCGCATGCGGTCTTCAAGGTCGGTCGCCAGGGCAGGCTGACGTTGATTGCCGGTACCGGTGAGGCTGGGTATGGTGGCGATGGCGGCCACGCACTCAAGGCGCAGCTTCAGTCTCCACACGATCTGACTTTCGATGCAGAAGGTCGTCTCCTCATCGCCGACACGTACAACCATCGCATTCGCCGCATTGACCTCAGCGGCATCATGACGACGGTCGCCGGTAACGGTACGGCGCCGAATACCAGTTATAGCAGCGTCGCGCCGAAGGATACGCTCAACAATCCGCAGGGCGTCGCGGTTGATCCGTCGGGAGATATCCTGATCGCCGACACCTTCAATCGAGTTGTGCGGCGGGTCGACTCCAGGGGAACGATGACGGTCATCGCCGGCTCAGTGCCTGGTCTCAACGGCGATGGTGGGCCGGCAAGCGAGGCGCAACTGAATCTGCCAACATCCGTGACCGTTGGGCCTGACGGAAGTATCTATGTCAGCGATGCCGCCAACAGCCGTATCCGTCGCATTACCAAGGACGGCAAGATTCTGACCCTCGCGGGCTTTGGTGGTGGAGATGGGCTCGGCGGCGCGGGGTTTGCGGGTGATGGCGGTGCGCCGGAAAAGGCGAAGCTCTTTTCTCCGGCGGACATAAAAATGGACGCCATCGGAAATCTTTATATCTCGGACAGCGGCAATAATCGTATCCGCCTGATCCGGGACGGCCGGGTCATCTCAACCATTGCCGGGTCGGGCCGGAGAGGACGCGGCGGTGACGGTAGAGAGGCCGTGGCTGCTGAGCTGAACACGCCTCAGAAAATCGCAATCTCCCGGGATGGCAGCATATTCATAGCGGACCGTGCCAATCGGTGCGTCAGAAAAGTGGATGCGCATGGGATTATCAGTACGGTGGTCGGCGCGCGGCAGACGGCCGGCCAAACCGCTGCGATGCTTTTGGATCCTGGTCTCGTGAAGTAAGCGAAGGGCTCACCGTGCGATACACGTTGTTCCTCAAAACATCATTCATTGCTCTCTGGATCGCCATTCCAATGTGGTACGGAACCGCATCGCTTGAGGCGCAGAAGCGCACCTCTCAAAAGACCAAATTCCCCGCAGAACATTCCGACGAGAAGCTCAACCCGGCACCCACCGATAAACAGATCAGTGAACTGACAAGCGGGATCGCCGCGAAGCTTCCTCACACCGGAGCTAATGGACAGCGTATCGCAATCCGCAATGTGATTGATCAGCACCTCTTCGGTGCGATGGAGCGAGGCAGGATTCCACATGCGACGCTGTCGAATGACTACGAGTTCTGCCGGCGCATCTATCTGGATCTGACAGGACGCATTCCTGATCCCGATGATCTCAAGGCGTTCGTCTCAAGCGCTGATCCGAACAAGCGCGACAAGCTGATCGATCGGTTGATCGAGAGCCCCGGGTGGGTGGATCACTGGGGCTACTGGTACGGCGACCTGGTACGCAATTGCGGCAACCGCATCGGCAATCCCGCGCTCAAGCATTTCGATCAGTGGCTGCGGGAGTCATTCAAAGATGACAAACCTTATGACCGCATGGTGACGGAGATGCTGACGGCCTCAGCACCGAATACCAACTGGATGCCTGACGCGGCGCCAACCGGTTTCCTGACTCGCGCCCACGTCACGGGTCTGACGATGTACGACGATAATTACGAGGATACGGCCGATGAGATTATCGTAAATTCAGCGCGTGTTTTTCTTGGCGTCAACTATCAGTGCATCTCGTGTCACGGTGGTAAGGGCTTTCTTGAAAAAGTCAGCCTCGATCTGGTCGGCAAGAAGCGCAAAGATTTCTGGGCGATGGCCGCATTCTTTGGCAAGACGCGCATCCGGGTCGTTACCTACCAGGATCGCTATACCGTCACTGAGGACGGCACTGGGTACGACGCGGCGGCCTGGAGCCAGGTGCGGCTCCAGCGCGAAGGCGCTGAGATTCATCCGACATTCCTGCTGACGGGGGAAAAGGCAGAGCTGGGCAAATCGCTGCGCCCACAGTTTGCGCGGATGCTGACGACTCATCCACAGTTTGCGCGGGCGACGGTCAATTTGATCTGGAAGCAGTTCTTCGGTCTTGGGATCGTTGATCCGGTAGACTCTTTTGATCTGGCGCGGCAGGACCCGAAGGCGACGCTGCCTGCGCCCTGGACGTGTCAGCCCACGAATGACGACCTGCTCAATGCGCTTGCTGATGATTTTGCCTTGCACCATTTTAGCCTCAAGCATTTGATGCGCACGCTGGCGCGATCCACCGCTTATCAGCTCTCATCGCGTTTTGATGGTGAGTGGAAGGAGAGCTTCACGCCGTATTTCGCGCGCCATTACATCAGGCAACTGACGGCCGAACAGATTCATGATGCGGTCTCACAGGCGACACTGGTGTTTGGCAATTACGCTCGAAAGGATTACGTGTTTGAGACTCCGATCTCGCCGGCTCGGTTCTGGACTGAGGCGGCATCTCCCGAAGACATCAACAACGGAGAGGCGAAGAATTTCCTGCGCACTTTTGGTCAGGCCAACCGTGAGCAGTTCGACCGCCAGCAGGGAGGATCGATCCTGCAGGCGATGATGATGATGAACAGCCCGTTTGTGACCAGGCGAGTGCTCGCTT
>JBDTUW010000370.1:0-5143 GCA_040007555.1 Acidobacteriota bacterium
CGAGAAAGCTCGCAGGTCGACCGGTTTCGCAGGGAGGGCGCGATCACACGTCGCACCGGCTGGTGGCGCTTGGTATTTCAGAGAAGCGCGCGGTGCTGCTCATGTTTACGCTCTCGATCGCCTCCGGGCTGCTGGCGCTGACGGTTCGGCAAATGCCGCTTCAGGTGACGATGGCGGTCGTGGCGGTATTTGTCTTGCTCCTTTTTTCCGTTGGTCTGTATCTGAGCAAGGTACGCGTCTATGAGGAGGGAACGGAGCCGCCTGACAACGTGATCATCAAAGCGCTGGCGGGATTCCCTTACAAGCGAAGGTTCTTTGAGATCATCCTCGATGTGATCCTCATCGCGCTGGCCTACCAGGCGGCATATTTGTTGAGGTTTGGCGGAACCATTCCCGAAGGTCAGGTGGGGATCTTTGTTCAGACTTTGCCGTTGGTGCTGGCGATTCAGCTGAACGCTTTTCTGCTGGGTGGAATTTATGGTGGCATCTGGCGCTATGCGAGCATTTCGGATTTGTTGCTGATCGGGCGAGCGGTGCTCGTCGGCGTGGCGATGAGCGCACTGGTAGCTTTTTGGCTGATAGGGTGGCATGGGCCATCACGGGCAGTGTTTGTCCTTCATGCGCTTGTGTTGACGATTCTGGTCGGTGCGAGTCGCCTTTCGTTCAGACTGATCCGGTCGGCGATTATTGGTCGTGTGGAGTTTCATCCGGAGGCGCGACCGGTTTTTATCTACGGAGCGGGGGATGGGGGCGAGTTGTTGTTGAGGGAGATTCTCAATAATCCGGAGTACCGCTACGCGCCGGTAGGATTTATCGATGATGATGTGGCCAAGGTTGGCAAGCTGATTCATGGGTATCGGATATATTCAAGCACGGAGCTGCCGATGCTGCTCGACCGGCACCGGGTACAGGAGGTGTTGATCTCGAGTGCGCAGGTTCCTGAGAGCACTCTGACGTATCTGCGGAGTCTGGGTGTGTATCTTGGCCGGATGAAGATCCGCATCGAGAGTGAGCCGGAAGTCGAGATGAACGCGTAAGATGCGAAGGGCGCGAAGAAGAGAAGAAGACCTCACGCGAAGCCGCGAAGCCGCGAAAGACGCGAAGAAGAGTAAGAATGGTTATCATCACGTTGTCCAATCGCTTTTGCTTGCTTTCCCATTCTTCTTCGCGTCTTTCGCTGCTTCGCGGCTTCGCGTGAGATCTTTGTTCCAATCCCTACTAGCCAGTTGTAACCTCATGGTCACATCTGATTGAGACCATCACCCGCCAACACGCCGCGAACCATCCGTGCCCGAGGCGCATTGCTTGCCCGCGCACTCGCTGGCTCCTGGCGACGCGAACTTCCACCGTTCGATCTCGATACTTCTGAATTCGCAGACGTACTTCCCCTCGCGGTAAGCTCCGGTGTCGGCGGTCTCGCCTGGCGGCGCGTTCGCGGTACCTCGCTCGCGGAAGTGCCTGGTGCCGATCAGTTACTCCAGGCCTCTCGGCACTACGCCATACAGAACGCTGTTCACACACTCAAACTCGCAACCGCCTTCTCTCTGTTTCGCGGAGCTGGTATTGAACCAGTGCTGGCAAAAGGCTGGTCGCTCTCAGCACTCTACCCGGAGCCGGGCATGCGGCCCTGGGGAGATATTGACCTCTGCGTCCGGCCCGAACAGTTTCAAGCCGCGTCTGACCTCCTCGAGCAGCCCGCCAACTCCCAGCTCGATGTTGACCTGCATTTCGGTTTTGGCAAGTTCTATGACGATCGCACCGACGAACTCTTCGAACGCTCACAGATCGTCAAACTCGATGGCACCGATATTCGGGTTCTGCAGTTTGAAGATCACCTCAGATTCTTATGTCTGCATTTGTTGCGGCACGGGGCTAACCGGTCAATGTGGCTGTGCGATATCGCGGCGGCGCTCGAGGGAATGCCCGCGGACTTTGATTGGGAACTCGCGATCGGAAGTCAGCAACCCCAGGCCGAATGGGTAACTGGCGCCATTCAGGTTACGCGGGAATTGCTCAATGTTCAGGCGCCGCTCGATCCAATCTCCAAAAACGGCCAGGGACCGCCGAAGTGGCTCGGCGAAACCATACTCAACGAATGGGGCACGCCCTACGAATTCCCGGATCAGGTAAAGAACCTCATTCGAAAACCTCTCGCGCTGATTAAGGAACTTCCGAGGCACTGGCCAAACGCGATCGAGGCGACGATCAATCTTCGTGGGCGCTTTAGCGACTGGCCGCGATTTCCCTATCAACTGGGTGAAGTGCTGGTCAAAACGGCAAGACTTCTCAGACATGTGGGCGGAGCCGCAAAGTAGATGAAAACTCAGGAAGAGTGCACGGAACGGCTCCGGCTGAGAACATTTGGCGTTGTCATGGAACTGCGCACGAACGCGAAGGAATTGCTTCCACGGATGGTTCGGCATTTGCCGCCCGACTGGGACGAAACAACAGCGAAACCAGAGGTGATTTTCAGCCTGATCAGACTGAGACAACGCGAAGATCGGTATCAGTTATTTCGAGGTGAGCAGCGGATGGGACGCTCGTCCCGGTTAAGCAGAGTGCTGGCTGACTTCGAGTCGGATGTGCAGCTGTATGTGGCGGAGATGTCGCCACGCCGCGTGTTTGTGCATGCGGGTGTGATTGGCTGGCGCGGTGCGGCGATCATGATTCCAGGTCGAAGTTTCAGTGGAAAGACCACATTGGTAAGAGAGTTAGTGCGTGCGGGCGCGAGCTACTATTCGGATGAGTACGCGGTTCTGGACGATCATGGGCGTGTGCATCCTTACGCGCGGGCGCTGGCGGTCCGTCGCAAGGGGCGGTTGAATCCGCAGCGGGTGCGGGCCGAGTCAATTGGCGCCGAGGTGGGGGAGAAACCGCTCCCGGTGAGATTGATAGTTCTGTGTCAGTATCGAGAGGGAGGCAAGTGGCGCCCGCGGACGCTCTCGACAGGGGCTGGGGCGCTTGAGGTGCTGACTAATACGGTGCCGGCGCGTCGGCGCCCGCAGAAAGTCGTGGCGGTGATTGGTCAAGTCGTGTCTGGTGCTGCGATAATCAAGACGACGCGAGGGGAAGTGCGTGAGGCAGCGCGATTGATTCTCGAATATCTGGATCGACTCTCTGTGCCCCCGCGCCTCCGCGTCTCTGCGTTAAAGAATCCATGATCTGCGTTCCCATCACAGAAACGACAGCCGCAGCATTTCTCGCCGCCATCGACGAGGCCCTTCCTCTCGCTGACGCCATCGAGCTCCGTCTCGACTATCTTCCCCCCGAGGAGCTCAATGACGTACTGGCCGCGCTTGCCGCGCGCCCGGAGCTAGCCGCCTATGCGCTAATCTTCACCTTTCGTCCGCGCGAACAAGGTGGACAACGCGATCTGACACTGAATGACCGAATCGCTTTTTGGCGCGATCTCAATCCCGATCTGATCACCCTCCACACTCTTGTTGATCTTGAGATCGATCTCGTCGAGAAGCTCATTGCCGAGGGCTCGCCGATCCCCTGGGACAACATCATTTGCTCGTATCACGATTTCACCGGCACACCGGCGGACCTGAATCCGATGCTCACTCGGCTCAAGCGAACACCTGCTCGCGCGGTAAAGATCGCTACCCTCGTGCGACATCCGACAGACTGTCTTCGCCTCTTCGAGGTCGTTGATCGCGCCGGATCGCGGCCAGTCATAGCGCTGGGAATGGGAATGCCCGGCCTGCCGACGCGCATTCTTGCGGTGTCCCGCGGCGCGATGCTCACCTTTGGAGCCCTGCGTGCGGGTGCTGAGAGTGCCAGCGGACAACCGACCGTCGTCGAACTCAGAGAGCTTTATCATCTGAAGACGCTGACACGGAAGAGTGAGATTTATGGTGTGGTCGGCTACCCGATAGGCCATTCCCTTTCGCCGAAGATGCATAACGCGGCAATGATGGCGGCGGGTCGCGATGCGGTCTATATGCCATTTGAGGTTGAGAAAAACCTTGAGGGCTTCATTCGCGATATGGTTCACCCGCGAACGCGCCGGCTCGATTGGAACATCCGCGGGCTCAGTGTGACCATTCCACACAAGCTCGAGGTGATGAAGTATCTTGACGAGGTCGATCCGCTTGCGCGCGAGATCGGGGCCGTTAATACAATTGCGGTGGAAGCGGGGCGTCTTTGCGGTTACAACACCGACATCACGGGAGCGATGAAACCGCTGGATGCCATCTTTGATGTTCGCGGTGCACGTGTGGCGGTCCTTGGCGGGGGTGGAGCTGCACGCGCGATCTGTCATGGCCTGGTTAAGCGGGGCGCGGCGATCAAACTCTATGGCCGCGATGTCGAGAAACTGAAGCCCCTCGCTGAAGAGCTCGACCTGCTGACAGCTCCGCTGTGGAGTTTTACCGGTGTCGCCGATGTTGTGGTTAATTGCACTCCAGTAGGAATGCACGGACACTCTGAGGAACGCAGTCCGCTGCCGCGCTGGTCCCTAGACGGCGTCAAGCTCGTTTACGATCTCGTCTACAATCCGGTCGAGACTGTGTTGTTGAGGGATGCGCGCCGGATGGGGTGCAAGATGCTGGGTGGAGGCGCAATGCTCGAGGCGCAGGCCGCGGAACAGTATCGTCTTTGGACTGGTGAAGAGTCGGTTAATTACGCATGCTGATGATTGGCGCGGGAATCAGCCCGCCGCGCCGAATAAAGCGAGACGAACCAAATCGATTGACCGCCATGATCGGAGCGCTGCCAAGTAGACCGCCGAACTCGACCATCTCACCGACGCGTTTACCGGGCGCGGGAATGATCCGGACTGCAGTTGTCTTGTTGTTCATGACTCCGATCGCCATCTCATCCGCGATAATCGCCGCGATTTGATCGGCGGTCGTATCGCCGGGCACTGCGACCATATCCAGGCCGACGGAACAGACCGAAGTCATAGCTTCGAGTTTCTCAAGAGTGAGTGCGCCAAGACGCGCTGCCTCGATCATCGCGCTATCTTCTGAGACTGGAATGAAGGCGCCGCTCATCCCACCGACATGACTTGAAGCCATCGCGCCGCCCTTTTTGACGGCATCGGTGAGCATTGCCAGGGCGGCGGTTGAGCCCGGCGCGCCCACCTTATCAATACCCATATGTTCGAGAATCTCACCGACCGAATCGCCTGCGGCGG
>JBDTUW010000371.1:0-5141 GCA_040007555.1 Acidobacteriota bacterium
AGTTTCTTGATCATTCCAACCTGCGTCTTCTCGACGATCACTCGCTTCTCATCGATGCTCAGAACATTGACGCTGATCCATTTGCTGCACATTGAGAAGAAACGCGCGAGGATATCGGAACTAGCTAAGGGGTCTGGTTCGGGCGCGATGATCACATCCCACGATTTAAACATCTTCGGAAGTCGCGTCACATCGACATACTCTGGATTGATCAGTATCTTTCCTGGAGCCAGCAGCGTCACACTCGAATCGATGTGCATGGGATCGACGCACCGACTCTCGATCTCGACTAGTTGATAGTCCGCGGCGAGGTGACGTTGGAGCCAGTCGATTCCGGCTTGATTGGTGACGTTGCTCTTCTGATAGAAAATGTGCCGACCGGCACGGACAAAATCGGCGGCATCGAAAACCGCCTCCGATTCGTTGATTACATACCGCAGCGGCTCACCCGGCTCCGGCAGTCGAAACTTGTGATCAAAGAGAGAATCGAGCAGTTGCGGGCGAGGTGCGATCGTCCAGCGCGCACCCTTTTCGAAGTACTCCCTGAACAGTGGTCGATACGCGAATGTCTCAAAGTATCGAGAGCGCCACGCCATCGGGGTTTCGATGATCTCCTCACCAACAACCAGAAAGCCATCTCGCGGGCAGGCGATGCAGAACCCCTTCGAAGTCCAGTCCGGTGTCGAGAAGCGTTGTGAAAAGTCGACAACCTCGGGACGCCTGACGGTGACGCCTTCCGCCTCGAGGATATGGATCAACCCGTCAAGATGTCTTTGCGCCGCTCGTAGCATCCATTTCGGATACCGCATCCCGCCAAAGAGCTTGACGAGTTTGCCCACAGGACGAGGCACGTTATACGTCACCGTGACGTGCCCGGGCGGAATGGTGGCACCCTCAAGCCGACCGACGATAATCTCCTCGAGTGGGTCCCATTCGTTGTATGAGCTGACCGGGCATAGGGTAGGGTTGACGCTTTTTCGCAGGCTCTCGGATGTGTTCGTCAATGTCGACATCGAGTCAGCTCCTCGCAGATATTACCGAAAAGCAACGGAACATCGGAACCACAAATCAGGTGATGCAGCCTGTCTGGTCCGCTGTCCGCAGAATCCCTTTCCGCCTTGTGTCGTGTCATTGGCCCCAGTGGGCGCGAAACCATTTGACGGTTTGCTCCAGTCCTTCGTCAAAACCGATGGTCGGCTCCCATCCGAGTTCTTTCCTGGCCTTTTCGGCGATCACTTCCTTCCCTCCAAAATCGCCGGGTCGCTCAGGAGTAAATTCGATCCTGACGTGATCTCCAACCAGCCGCTGAACGCCCTGCGCCACATCGAGAACAGTGACGCGCTGCGAGCCCTCCAGATTAAACGTCTCGTTCGCTCCCTCCTCACCCATGGCGAGAAGATGAGCCTTCGCCAGATCGGAGACATAGACGAACTTTCGGAACTGATCGCCCTTACCGGCAACTGTCAGAGAATCGCCGTTAAGCGCCTTTCTGAGAAATACCGGGATCAGCAGCTCCTCGCGCATTCGGGGTCCGTAGGGAATCCCGTAGCGAAGCACCGTAATCGGCACACCATAGAGCTGATGATAGTTGTGGCAAATCATCTCCGACGCGATCTTCGACGAAGTGTAGATATGACCGGCACCGTTCAGATAGAAAGGCACCGACTCGTCGGCCGCTCTGTCATCCGGAATCCCGTTATAAACCCAGACTGTCGAGGCAAGGTGTACCCGCGAGGCGCCATTTATCCGCGCTGCCTCGAGCACATGGGCAGTTCCCATGACATTGAGCGCCGTCGTGTATACCGGGTACTTGAAAGCCGTATTAACGTTCGAAACTGCCGCAAGATGGAAAATGTGTTCGGCATCTTTGGTCGCCGAAAGCACTGAAGAAAAATCCATGAGATCGACATCTTCAAAGCCGACATCGCTTCGATGGGGGCGCACCCGATGATCGATGACAACCACCGAGTGACCGGCATCAATAAGCGCGTCGACCACATGCGAGCCTATGAATCCACTGCCTCCTGTGACCGCAACCTTACCCATTGATGAGCGAATCTCCTTAGCCGATTTCCGCGCGCAGCGCGGCAATTACCTGCTCAGCCTCGTCATTCTGCATCCCTGAGTAAACGGGAAGGCAGATCTGACGCGCGCAATAGTCCTCCGCAACCGGCAGCGGCCGGACCGCATACTCCGCAAAAACCGGTTGCCGGTGGAGCGGCTCCTCATAGACCTCCCCAGATAGCGAGACTCCGAACTTCTCACGCAGGCGAGATTTCAACTCCTTTCGATCGCGCTTTTCCCTGAGCACAACCATGTACTTGTAGTAGTTTGAAATCCCACCCTCAGGAACTCCGACCTTAATGAGGTTCTTGAATTCGCCAAGAGCGCTGTCGTACACCGCAGCGATTCGCTGCCGGTCCGCAATCATTTCGTTCAAGCGCTCGAGGTGTTTGAGACCAATGATCGCGTGCGGTTCCGACAACCGCCAGTTATAGCCCATGCGAATGTGCGCGTTCTGGGTAAAGCTCGCTTTGCCCTGATCCCGGTAGATGCGCGCCTCTTCAGCTATCCGATCGTCGCTACTGACTATCATGCCGCCCTCACCTGAGGTCATGACCTTGGTCGGATAAAAGCTGAACGAGCCTGCGATACCAAAATTTCCTGCCTGCGTTCCGTGGAGCGAGGAGCCATGGGCGTGTGCGGCGTCCTCAAAGAGCCACAAACCCTTATTTGCGGCTAGACTTTGAATCTCTGGCGTTCTCCTCGAGACGATGCCTCCGATATGCACAACAATAATGCCTGCGGTATTGGGGGTGAGCGCAGCTTCGATCTGCTCTGGGGCGACTCCAAAGCTCTCGGGATCCATGTCGACGAGGATCGGGTTGCCGCCGGCATGAACCACGGCAGCAGCGGTCGCGAAGAACGTATTGGTGGGAACGATGACATCGCGGCCTGCGATGTCGAGGGCCCGCAAAGTAATCTCAATTGCGCTCGTCCCGCTGTTGACGGCAATCGCGTGTCTGCTGCCGCAGAAGGCGGCAAACGAGCGCTCAAACTCAGCACCATACTTCCCAAGTGTCAGCTGTCCGGACTCAAGAACCTCCTGGATGCGTTCGGCAATCCAAGCACGATCTTCCGGTAGAAACTGTATCTTAGCTGCGGGAATTTTCCTTTCTATTGGCGCCGAGGCGGCACCCTCAACCGTGTCTGTCAAGACGGATCTCCTTCTTTATGAACGCTGGTAACATGAGTCCTCGAAGGCGAGCTGGCGGGCGTCTCATCGAGTCCGCCGGCGGAACCAATAAGAATGACTCCGATAATGACGAAAGCAATACCGAGCCACCGTAGTGGTGGGACCGATTCCTTAAGAAAAAGCACCGCAAGCATTGCGGCAAAACCGTACTCGAGTGCCGTCATCGGGAACGCAACCGTGACCCCGGTCCAGCCCAGCGCGGCGAGCACGGCGAAGTATAAGATCCCGCTCATGGCAGTTCCAGCAATGACATATGGATTGCACAATGAACGCCAGAAGTAGGCAAGGATATCCAGCACAGCATAGCTTTCCAGAGGCCCGACCGCCTGCATTCCACGGCGCATCAGTATCTGACCAAGGGCGCCTGAAAGCGTTCCGATTGCAGCCACCACAAAAACTCGCAGCATTCTTTCTTCCAAATGTGTCCTTGTCACCGGCCCTTTCCAGGGCCTTGATCCTCAGCGTCAGCGTTCATCTCTGAACCATGCGGCTCAAAAATCCTTCCATCGGGATCAGTGGCTGACCAGTCTTCCATCTCTGGTCAGGATGAATTCGGTTCCGCGCCAGTTGGTCGTCCGGCGCAGAAATGCCAGCATCCATGAAGCGAGCCCCGCCAGATCGCGGACGGGCAGCAGGGGAAGAGCACGGAGCCCCTCCTCATCGCCAAAGCCGGATCGCATGACGATTCCGGCTGCTCCCATCCGCACTGCGAGTGTTACCGCCAGCGTCAGCCATCCGACCGGTTCCCACGGGTCCAGCAGAGCAGAAAGAACGGCAAATGGTACGGCGCGAATGAGGACCGTGCAGAAAAACGCCATCGGCCGTGCCGCCCGCGTATTCTGATCCCAGTAGACCTGGTGCTTCCACCATTGCCCGGGTGTCTGCAAGTCAACCATCGTTTCGACGATCGGAGCGACAAGTACCCCGCGTTGCCCCGCAGCGACGACGCGCCGGCCCATCTCATAATCCTCGACCAGATAGTCCGCGAGGGATTCGAGGCCGCCTACCTTCGCGATCGTCGCTTTTCGAATTGCGATCGATGCGCCCAGGCAAAAAAGCGACGCCCCGGTTTCGGAAGCAAAGACGACGCTTGGCATGAAGTCCGCATTGAGCGAAAGCAACTCCAGTTTCTCGAACCAACGCTCCGCTGATGTCGCCCGATACGGCGTGCAGACGAAGCCAACGCCGGGATCAGAAAGCGGCGCGACTATCGATGCGAGGTAGTCCGGGGGTAGCCGGACATCGCTGTCACTGATCACAAGGACCTCAAAGCGGGCGTGCGGTAAGGCCCCTGCCATGTTATTGATCTTGCCATTCGAACCCGGTCGTTTCTCATCGACGACGACTTTGACGCGCTGCGGTCCGAACTCCCGGGCGATGTTGCGAAGGAGCGGCAGCGCCGGGTCATTGTGACGTTGAACGGAGAAGATAACCTCGAAAACGGGGTATTCCTGCAGGCATGCACTGCGAAGATTCTGGCGCAGATTCTTCTCAATCCCATGAACCGGTTTGAGGATGCTCACCCGAGGTAAGTCTCCAGTCGAAGTGTAAGGAGCCCGCCTTCGAAAGCGCAGAACCGCCCAAAGGCTGAGCAGGCTGAACACCGCCCCCCCCAGGATCGGCAACAGAAGGATTATGCGAAGAAGGGCCACTTCATTGCTCTCAAACAGGGTCAGTAAACCGCAGAGTATACGCCATTTGAGCGGCCCGTCACAAGGTTGGCTTCTTTGCAGAGGCGAAGTTCACGCGCAGGAAGATCGCTTTCGTTCAACTCCGCGGAGGTCTGGCGAGCGGCTTCGGCGAGCGTCGCGCCGCGCGCGAGGAGTCGGTATGAAAATCGTCGAGGTGCTGCGCGAGTTCCTCGGTGTTGGCGAAGCGCCGGACC
>JBDTUW010000372.1:0-5130 GCA_040007555.1 Acidobacteriota bacterium
GAGACTGGCCAGCACCGCGTCGATCAGCACCTGCTGGCCGAGCCGGCAGGCCAGGGTCTGGCTGCCACCGAAGTGGCCATGCTCGGCCAGCTTGTTGGACGGTGCGCCGCCAAGGCAGAAATCGAAATAGGCGCAAGCCTTGTGGCAGCGACTTCCATCTCCACGCTACTTCCAACGTTCTGACATTATCCTTGTCGATCTGGTCGAGCGGAGAATAGCGAGTGAAGCCAGCATCGCCGCCCCACGTCGTCCACTCCCCACGTGACACCGTCTGAGGCTTCCCGCGTTCACCTGCGCTTCCGGGAAATGCCGGAAGTCCGCGCTCGACCTGAATTCCGAAGCTGTTAATGGCGAGTCCGGTCATCGTATAACCGCCCACCGTGAAGACAATTTCGATGAGCTGTCTGGTGTTGTAGTGCTTCGCCAGAATGTTCCACGTGCGAGTTGTGATGAACGCCTCGCGGCGCAACTCATCGGTGGCCTGCAGAACGGCTTGATGCTCCACGCTCCAGCCAGCTGCGTCCGGCCCCGCGGCGATTCGGGTGATTTCCGCCTCAGTCAGACCGGCCGTGCGCGCGGACTCGACGTGATGCGCCCATTCGTATTCCGTGCCGGTCAGAAACGCCGTTCGAAGGATGATCAACTCGCGCGTTTTGGACGGCAGACTCGACTCCGTCCTCAAGTACAACCCGAAAGTTGCGCGGGGCGTGTAGAGTCGCGGGTGCTGGATGATGGTTGCGTATAGATTCATGACGCTTCCGTCCGGCTGCATCTGCGGAGTGATCTGCTCGCGCTGTTGCGCGGTCCATTGCTCGGGAGTGAGGGCAGGAATACGCGGCGTCGAAAGTCTCGCGCTCGTCACGGGTCGAGCGAGTTTCGGCAGCGGTAGATCGCGTGGTAGTCGATGCTTCAGGCCAGGGTCCAATTGTATGCCGAGGCTGTTGAGCACCATTGACACCAGCTGGTACTGCGCCGCCGTGAAGAGCGCTTCCATCATCTGTTGATCACTGTAAACGAGTCGCAGTGTTCGCCAGGTCGCGTCGCCGACCATCGCGTCGTAGCGCATCTCATCAACCATCTGCAGCAGGGTTCTCTCGAACTCGGTCCAGCCCGCTGCGTTCGGTCCTTCGGCGATGCGATGTATCTCCCGATCAGTCACCCCGGCACTGGTGGTGGCGATCCGGGCATGCTGAGCCCATTCGTATTCCGACTGACACAACCACCCCATGCGCAGCATGAGCATTTCGCGGTGACGCGCGGGTATGCTCGAGCCGTTGAGCAGGAAACCACCGAGTCCTGACCAGCGCGAGTAGAGCTCAGGATCGTGAGCGAGTGTCTTATAGATGTTGTAGTCGGGCCGGGAGGCGAGCATCTGCCGTTGTGCGTCGGTCCGCCCTTGCTCCGGCAGCGGCGCGACGCGAGGGGTGTTCAACCTGGGCGAGAAGGACCCGGATTGCGCCAACAACGAGTGGCTGACAGGCAGAGCAGCCATCGCAGTCGCGATTAGCAGCATCGTGCCTGCGCGTGTAATCCTGCGATTGAGATGGGCCACAGAGTTCTCCAGGGAAGTGAATTTGATGGAGCAAGTTGAACCGGCAGCTCCTGGTCAGTTCCAGCGCCAGCATCTCAAGCGTACTCACTAATCATCGAAGCACTGGCCGACGACACGATTCGCGTCTTTGAGATGTCTGAAGATTTGTAGGAACCTATCGTCATGGCCGGCCGCCAGGATCCGATATGATCCGCGCCGCCTGATCGTTTATGGGTACATAGCGTTTCGAGCAACTCAGGTTGCAGTCGCCTCAGGTACCGCTAGTCTGCCTCTGGTATCACCGCCATGGGCACATTCTACTCAATCGTCATATCCCATGTCACCCAGAGAATGGCGCGCTCACGGCGATTGCTTGCGTTTACGGAGTGCCGTGCCTGCGGAAGCCAGGTCGCGATCTTGAGCGGCACCACAACTGCAGGTCAAAAGGAAAAGCGCTACTGCAGGTGAGTCTCAAGATATGTGGCGTACAGCTTGCACCTCAGCTTGATCGAGCGCGTTGATTCGCCGACGGCGACTCCGGCGCTGCGCAGTCGATAGAAGCTCTCAGGTGAAGGGCATGATTTTCCCAGCAGCACTCCGCGCACCACATCGCACAGTGCAGCGTCCTTGGTCAGTGAAATGAGCATCCGGTGTAAATGGTCCCCGAACGGCCCCTCATCAAGCGCGGCGATCGTCTCAAGTCGCGCGAGTTCGATGTCATTAGCGACCATCTCGTGCAGCCCGCGGCGTACGAGATATGGATGTCCGCTGAGGAGTTCGTAGTACCTTTCGATCTCGTCTTCGCTCTTTAGTGGAGACCCGTAGCGCTCATTCAGATCGCGGACCTGCTCGATGGCAAAATCTTCGAGTTGCAACCGCGTGCCGACGTTGAATGGCGATTGATTGATGTCCGTGATAAAGAGGTGCGCCTCGGTGGCGTAGGCGATCGCGAGGGTCAACCGGAGCCACGGACCCTCCGGATCGAGTGCGCGTTTGTTATGCCACGCTCGAAAGAGTCCGAAGACTTCGCTGCCAAAGTTGCACGTGAAGAGGCGATCTACTTCATCCAATCCCCAGACGATCGGTGAAGGCACCTTGAGCAGTACTTCGCGCCGCAGATACTGCTCAAAGTTGACACCAGGGCCGCGATTCGGCTTCCACACTTCGTCGGGAGCTACATCAAGATCGAGCTGGTCCCCAAACGCGCGGGCAAGCTCTAGCATGAGGCTACCCATCGATTTCAGGCTTTCGCTGCTGAGGGTTTGGAAATCCGTGAGCACGACTGACGATCCGGCCGCGCGTGCCTGCTGAAGGCCGCGCGCGAGGAGAGATGTCTTACCGACTTGTCTCGCGCCTTTGACAAGCACGATGCTGTCGCGCCTGGCGACTGCCTGCCGGAAGGTCCCATCCGTCGGACGCAGCACATAGAAGCCCGAATCGAGCGCCACCGCGCCACCCACTGGTTCGAGCATCTTTCGAATTGAAGAGGAACCCGACTTAGGCGCTGGTAGAAGGGATGAGATCGCGAGCAGATCGGCCATTTCTTCGGTGACTACTGATCCGGGCGCGAGAGTGGTGACGGATACAATGTCAGGAAGCGTCGGGTTCGCGTTGGGATTCGCCGCATGGAGTCTGGACTCGACCTCAAGCTCAAGCGCGAGATTTCTCAGGGCTGTGGCAAGGTCCTGAGCACGAGGAAAGCGGTTGGCGCGATCCTTCGCAAGCAGCTTCACGACTATGCGATCGAGTTCCGCCGGTATCCCGGGCATCAAATGCTTGATCGGCGTCGAGTCACGGCTGATGATCGCTGCAATCACATCCGCGGGCGAATCGCCATGAAACGGTACCTGCCCGCCGATCATCTCATAGAGCACGCAGCCGAGACTGAAGAGATCAGAGCGCGCGTCCACCTCCTGGCCCTGGGCCTGTTCAGGTGACATATAAGCGAAAGTGCCCAGCACCAGGCCAGGGTTGGTTCTCGCTTTGCTTGTCTGCTCAAACGATCCAGGAACAATCCTCTCGGCTAGTTTTGCGAGGCCAAAGTCGAGGACCTTCACATAGCCGTCGCGCCGAATCATGATGTTTTCGGGTTTGATGTCGCGATGAACGACACCCGCTTCGTGCGCTGCCGCGAGCGCGGAGCCGGTCTGCGCCGCGATCTCCAGTGCTTCGCGGATCGATACTGGCGAATCGTTCAACCGCTCCCGAAGAGTCCGTCCCTCGACATATTCAACGGCGATGAAATGGATGTGGCGGTTCTCGAGAACCGCTTCGCCGATGTCGAAGACCGTCATGATATTTGGGTGATTGGTGGCGCTGGCGGCGCGCGCCTCCTGTTTGAACCGCCGGATGCGGTCAGCATCCTCGGTAAATCCCGCCGGCAGTAGTTTGAGAGCAATGTCTCGGTCAAGCCGAGTGTCTTTGGCTAAATAGACTTCGCCCATTCCACCGACACCGATTAACGAGATTACTTCGTATGGGCCGAATCGGTCACCGGCACTCGCGATCGGAGCGCATGAGGCGACACTCCTTGACTGCCGGGGGATGAGTGCCGGGTCGGGCGCGCTGAGATACTCGCCAGCCTGCTCGTGCGCGTAGAGCAGAGCCTCGACGCGGCGCCGCAGCTCGCTGTCGCCATCGCAGGCCTGTTCGAGGAATTCGGCACGTGCGAGCGGCGGGAACTCGAGCGCCTGGTGATAGAGCTGACCAAGATGCTGATACTCTTCTGGCGTCATGGGTTTCAGGGGCAACTTGTCTCGTTTTGAAGTCTGTCAAACAGCCACGCCTGCGCGAGGCTCCAGTCGCGGCGAACGGTTCCCAGCGAGACTTCCAGGACTTCAGCAATCTCTTCGAGTTTAAGCCCGCCGAAAAAGCGTAGCTCTACAACCCGACTCTGACGTGGATCGAGTCCGGAAAGCACATCGAGCGCCTCGTCGAGTGCGACAAGGTCGATACTTCGCTCCTCGGTCATACCCCGAGCCTGAGACAACGAGACGCGATGCTGACCACCGCCTCGCTTTGCGCTCTCCCGCTCGCGTGCGAGATCGACCAGTATCCGGCGCATCAATTGCGCCGAAACGGCGAAGAAATGAGCCCGGTTCTGCCATTGAATATTGGCGCAATCAATCAAGCGCAGATACGCCTCGTTGACCAGCGCCGTCGGCTGCAGTAAATGGCCAGGACGTTCGTGGCGCAGGTAGCGCTCCGCCTGCCGGTGCAGCTCCGCGAAGACCAGCGGGATCATCTCCTTGAGCGCAGCCTGGTCTCCCTTGCCCCAGGCAATGAGCAATTGCGTGATGTTATGGTCCGTCATTTCGACCTACTGACAAAGGCGGAATTAATGCATACAAACGCTAATTGAGACCCTGCTTTGTCAAGATTACATCCGCCAAGGCGGTGGTTCCAGAGCGAGCGGGCGCTTGTCTCATCACCCCGGCTCGATCCTCAGGTTTGGGCGAGATGAGGAAGTGATTACCGCTTGCTGGGGCCCTCTCGGACCAATCGATCGGAGTGAAAACGCGAGGGTGCCTTTCCGAGGCGCGTTTCTAAGGAGCGTCGCTCTGATCCCTTGGATCGCGGATCGGCGTGAAACAATTGTC
>JBDTUW010000373.1:0-5124 GCA_040007555.1 Acidobacteriota bacterium
ACTGACAACTGGCAACTGACAACTGACAACTGACAACTGGCAACTGACAACTGACAACTGACAACTACTCTTCAGGCAGGTCGGCAACCTCGATGACCGGCCGTATTTCAACAGTCCCAACCCGCGCGCCCGGGATTCGTTCAGCAATGCCTATCGCCTCATCGAGATCAATCGCATTAATCAGGAAGTAGCCGCCGAGTTGCTCGCGAGTCTCGGCAAACGGACCGTCCGTGACGAACCGCCTGCCGTCTCGAACCTTAACGCTGGTGGCCGTCGACGTTGGCTGCAATGGGGCGGTCGCCAGAAACTGTCCTGTCTCGTTGATCTCGCGCGCGAGCTCAGCTGACTTTCCATAACACTCCTCGCGTTCCGACTCGGTCAGGGCGTTTTCCTCCATATAGATCAGCAGCATATATCTCATGTCATCATCCTCTCTAATCAGGTCGAATAGCGTGTGCTCGGATCGACACCCCTACCCAAGTATCTCCATAATTTGTTCAAGGCGATTTTGCTTGATTCGCCTTAGATCGAATCATATCGCCTATTGTCGGGGATCCCTGAAGAGAGTGCCTGGGGTGCTTTGGCATCTCGCTGGCACACAATTTCGGCATGCCATCGATTGCGCGCACTCGCAATCTCGTTCTCCGCTTTCGTCCCAGGTGTCTCCTCAAAGAACCTACCAATCATCTCCGCAGTCTTTGAATCGGTCGTCGGTGCAAAAGAGAGATGATTGGCCGAACCGTGATGCGGATTTTGAAATTGAGAAATGTGTACTGCTGAGAGAGGCGATTAGGTGGAACCTGTGCGATTGAGGCCGGGAAGTCTATAATTAGTCATGCAATCGAATGCCGCCGCAACCGTCGAAGCGGTTTATCGTTCTGATTGGGGCATGATCGTCGCGACGTTGATCCGATATTTTGGCGACTTCGACCTTGCCGAAGAGGCTGCACAGGAGGGCTTCGCAGCCGCTGTCAATCAGTGGCCGGTCTCCGGCATCCCGGACTCACCGCGAGCGTGGATCATCCAGGCAGCGCGCAACAAGGCCATCGACCGCATCCGGCGGAGAAACTCATTCGAGGAAAAGCTTCAGTCCTACGTCACGTCAGGCTTCAACCGCACCATCGAGGAACCGGACTACGATACAGCCGAAATACCGGACGATCGCCTGCGACTCATGTTCACCTGCTGCCACCCCGCGCTTGGGCCCGAAGCACAGGTGGCATTGACCCTGCGTACTCTGGGCGGACTCGAAACCGATGAAATTGCCCGCGCATTCCTCGTCCCGCCGGCAACGATGGCGCAGCGGCTGGTCCGCGCCAAGCGCAAGATCCGTGACGCGCGCATCCCCTACAAAGTTCCGGATGCGAAAGAAATGCCCGAGCGCCTGGATGCCGTGCTGACGGTGATCTACCTGGTTTTCAATGAGGGTTACACCGCCTCGCGCGGCAGTCTTCTGGTAAGAACCGATCTTTGTAGCGAGGCGATCCGTCTTGGACGCCTTATCAGGGGACTGATTGCGCCTGAGCTGGCAGCAGAAGCTACTGGCCTGCTTGCTCTCATGTTGCTTCAGGATTCGCGACGTGATGCACGCCTGGATGAGGCGGGCGAACTGGTCATTCTCGAACAGCAGGATCGCGGCCTATGGAATCAAAGGCAGATTGAGGAGGCGCTACCACTGCTCGAGGAGGCGTTTCGCGGAAGTCCGGGGCCTCTCGCGCTTCAGGCAGCGATCGCGGCCGTACATTGCCGGGCCTTACGCACCGAAGAGACAGACTGGCCTCAGATTGTCCTACTCTACGGGATTCTGGAACGAGCACAGCCGTCACCGGTGGTGTCACTAAACCGGGCGGTCGCGATAGCGATGGTGAATGGACCGCAGGCTGGTCTCGAACTCATCGACGGGCTCGAGGCCGGGGGCGCACTGGACGAGTATCATTTATTGCATGCGGCGCGCGCCGATCTACTGCGTCGAGCAGGAATTCTGACGGAGGCGGCGGAGAGCTATAAGCGAGCGCTCATCCTGGTCACCAATGACAGCGAGCGACGTTTTCTCGAGCGTCGGCTGGGTGAAGTTGAATCGGTCCGCGGTTGATTACCGGCTGATGTGAGCGAAGCGAGGTCAGAATGCGGCTCTCGCCCAGAACAGCCAATTGGAGGCGCGAATGATTGGTTCGAACATGGCTCGATTGTCTTCCCCATTTCAAGACGATGATGTGCGAATGGCTTCCGCTGACAATCTATCCTTCATGCAGGAGCTCGAAAGCGAAAGCATACAGCTTGTCATCACTTCTCCCCCGTACAATATTGGCAAGGAATACGAGCGCAGGCATGACTTCGATGAGTATCTCGCGCGGCAGAGTCAGGTAATTTCAGAGTGCGTTCGATTACTCAGTCCGAGTGGTTCGCTCTGCTGGCAAGTTGGCAATCACGTCAATGGCGGAGAGGTTCTCCCGCTTGATATCGCCCTTTATCCTATCTTCAAAAGTCATGGCCTCAAGCTGCGCAACCGGATTATCTGGCACTTTGGGCATGGCCTCCATTGTGCGAAGCGCTTCAGCGGACGTCACGAGAGCATTCTCTGGTTTACAAAGTCAGATGATTACGTCTTCAATCTCGATGAGGTGCGGGTGCCGTCCAAATATCCTGCGAAGCGACACTTCAAAGGTCCGAATCGAGGTCAACTGTCCGGTAATCCGCTCGGCAAGAACCCGAGCGACGTCTGGGACATCCCGAACGTCAAGTCCAACCACGTTGAGAAGACCATTCATCCTTGTCAGTTTCCGGTAGAGCTCGTGGAACGACTGGTACTGGCGCTGACTCGCAAGGGAGACGCCGTCTTCGATCCCTACCAGGGAGTCGGATCGGCTGTTGTGGCGGCACTCAAGCATGAGCGACGCGGTTTTGGGTGTGACGTCGTCTCGGAATATGTCGAGGTCGCTTGGGAACGCGTCAGGGCGCTGCGAGCCGGAGCTCTTCCCACCCGTCAGATGGGGAAACCAGTTTACGATCCGACACGACCAAACGGTGGACATTAAGGCGTGCTTGGGGCCGGGTGCATCAAGCCACCAACCCAGTCAAATCGCGATGTGTGTCTCGATGACACCCTGATCGACCTGGAATACGTCACCTATCAGATCCGGCTGATCGCTTCGCGCTACACTGGCGTTTTTTTGCGGCGAGCCCAGTGAGTAACTCGCCCCGCGGCCCATTATTCAGCCGAGAATGTGCGTCAAGTACTTTTCTGGTACTCACAGACCTACGACAAAGGGGGGGACATCAAACTATTTACTAATCGCAATCGAGCGGTGCCGAGTAACTTCGGCTTCCCTATGGATAGCTGGGTTTTGGCATTTCGTTTGTACCCATGGAGCGCCTACTATGGGCGCTCTGGAGGGATCGATGAGAAAATAGACGAGATCTATGGTTATGCGCCAATAAGATGGCTACCGATGTGGAATAAGCACTTTATGACCCGAGATGACTTCAAACCGACTACTTCTACAGCAGTTCCTCCAACCAAAACAAAGCAGTGAGGCCCCATTTTCAGCGCCGACCTAAATTAGAGAGGGAAGCCTCTAGACTAGCAGGTTGCGGAAAAAACCCCGCCGCGGCTGCGAAATGATCTGCGAGTTTTCCAACTCCCATTTTCGTAGGGCAGGGACCTACTCGGCGCGGTACGGGGAGGTCAGCGTTGGGCACGGTGGTCAGGATTCGTGCAAGGACCTTACAAACTGAGTCAAATGGGCTACGTCTGGCTGCTTGTTGTCTGGAGACGGCTCTACTTTCCTTCGTAGGTGACTCGGTAAACAAAGCCCTTGTTGTCGTCGGAGATGTACAATGCACCGTCGGAACCGGTGATGAGCCCTGCTGGACGACCGTTGTTCGCCTGACCATCCTTCAACCAGCCGGTGACAAAATCCTCCTGACCGACGGGGCGACCGTCCTTAAAAAGGATGCGCACGACCTTGAACCCGATCTTATCCTTGCGCGAAGTCGGGCTCGATCCATGCAGCGCGACGAACATCGCGCCACGATACGCAGTTGGAAACTTATTCCCAGTATAGAACCGCAGATCAATCGGCGAAGAGTGTGGCTCCAGCATGTACGCCGGCGTTGTCGCGTCGGTGGCCTTCAACGACCCCCTGGCTTCCGTCAGGTTGACGTTCGGTGAGTTGCGCTCGATAAGGTAGGGCCAGCCATAGTGCTTGCCATCTTCGATAAGGTTAATCTCGTCGCTGGGTTTCTCTTCGCCGTGCTTATCCTCCCCCATATCGTTAGCCCAGAGCGCACCCGTTTTTGGATCCCAATCCAGACCAATGGCATTGCGCAGACCTTTCGCGTAGGGGCGTCCTCCAGTGCCGTCGGAGTTGTAAACCATGATCGTGGCGCGGCGCGAGTCCTCATCTTCGCAAAGATTGCAGGAAGACCCGATGGCAACGTAGAGTTTCCCACTCTTGTCGAAACCAATGGTGCGTGTCCAGTGAGGAGTGGTTGAAACCGGCAGGTCAATGAATTTCTCAGGTGAGCCCTCAACCTTGCCGTTCGCATATTTGACCCGCATGACGGCTGGATTTGTCGCGATGTAGAGATAACCCTTATGGAACGCCAGACTATGCGGTCGAGTCAGACCACTGACGACCACATCGACCTGGTCCGCCTTGCCATCCTTGTTTCGATCGGGCAGAGCTACAACATCGCCTTTTGACTGCCGTGCGACGAACAGGACGCCATCAGGGCTGACGGCCATGAGCCGCCCATTGGTCACGTCCGAGGCGAAGACCGAGACTTTGAATCCCGCCGGAACCGTCAGCTCAGCCGGCACAGCCGGTGCCTGCGGTTGAGCAGGTGTCTGGCCTGCCACAGATGTGACGCAGATCAAACAGCAAAGCGAAAGGTACCTGGCGCCGGCGACGATACGTGTGAGCGATTTCTCCACGGCTCTTTTCTCCTTCTGAATTCTTTTGCAGGGTATGATTTCAGCGAACGCCGAAGCGTAGCAGTCAGGCCGCAATCCGGCAAGGTCAGAGCAGTTGCCAGTTGTCAGTTGCCAGTTGTCAGTTGCCAGTTGGCAGTTGCCAGTTGTCGGTTGTCACCCGCGAGACGCCGAGGAACAACGGGCGACTC
>JBDTUW010000374.1:0-5116 GCA_040007555.1 Acidobacteriota bacterium
CCTAGCCCGACGATCGATTTTAGATCAAGACAGAGGTGTGAGCAGTATGCATGAAACAAGAACCAATGTGCTGACACGACGACAGGCCCTGCTGTCAATTAGTGCGCTGGCCGCCGGGGCGCTCATCAGGCCCACGTCCATATTCGCATTTGAGCCGGTCAAGAAGAGCGTCCGATTTACGATCCTCGGCGACTGGGGTACCGGAGACGGCGCAGCCAGCGGGATAGCTTCCCAGATCCTTCGCTCGCACACCGCATCGCCACTGGATTTTGTGATTGCTGCCGGGGACAACATTTACCCGGATGGAAGTGGACGACGCTTCGTCAAGAATTTCGAAGAGCCATTTGCCGGGCTTTTGCGCGAAAAGATGCCGTTTTACGCCGTACTTGGTAACCACGATGTGCGCGAAGGTCGGCAAGACCAGCGTCAGTATCCGCTCTTCAATATGGGCGGAGAGAACTACTATTCCCTTAAGAAGGGCGATGGCCTCGCGGAGTTCTTTATGCTGGATTCGACGGACTTCGATGCGCCGCAAGCTGCCTGGCTTGAGGCTCAGTTGAAGCAATCGACGGCAAAATGGAAGATCGCGGTTTTCCATCATCCAATCTACTCGTCGGCGGGGACCCATGGGTCGTCGACGAGCTTGAGAAAGATGCTGGAGCCTCTTTTCGTCCGGTACGGAGTTCGAGCAGTTTTCTCCGGTCACGATCACACGTATGAGCGGACAACGTTGCAGCAGGGGATTCAGTATTTCGTTACTGGCGCCGGGGGAAAGGTGCGGCGCGGCGACATCGACCTGAAGAGCCCGTTTCTCGCAAAGAGCTTTGACGAAGACAATCAGTTCATGGAGGTCGAAGTCGAGGAGCAACACATCAAGTTTCGCTCGATCACCCGAAGCGGCCTCGTGATCGATGGCGGCGTGATTTCCTGACACTGCAGACGAAATTAACGATAATTTGATAGGTGACACTTCCTCAGTGCCGGAGGCTCGCCAAGGCAGTTTCTGCCGTTGCAGCCAAATCTGCCTCACCCAAGCCCGCTTCTGGGAATTCCCATAGCGATCGAACATAATCTCCCTGCCCGTTCGGCAAACCTTCAACAAGTGCGAGGAGGGTCATGGAGAATCTGTGGAACGATCTCTCATACGGCGCGCGCATGCTCGCCCGCAATCCTGGTTTCACCATCGTCGCGGTTCTTTCGCTCGCGATCGGAATCGGCGCCAATAGCACCATCTTTAGCGTCACCAACGCCCTCCTCCTCCGTCCCCTGCCGTACAAGAATGCGGACCGAATTGCGATACTCTGGAATCGTTCACCCGGTCTCAACATCGCACAGGACTGGTTCTCTCCGGGCCAGTATCTCGATATCAAGAGTGATAATCGGGTCTTCGAAAAAGTCGCCGTGACCATCGGTGCCAGCTTCAATCTGACAGGTCTTGGCGTGCCCGAACACGTTGATGGCGCCCGCGTCTCATCATCTTTCTTCCCGCTCCTGGGCACCAATGCGTTGCACGGGCGCGTTTTCAGTGATGAGGAAGACGTTCCTGGCAAACCGCCAGGCGTCATTCTCGGGTACAGGTTCTGGGAACGATATTTCAGCTCGGACCCTGCGGCGGTCGGGCGCACTCTGACGCTCAATGGAAACAATCTCACGATCATCGGTGTTATGCCGGCTGACTTCGCTCTCAACAAAGAAGTCATGCCAGCCGTTAATGGAATCGAGAATGCTGATCTGCTGCTGCCCCTGCCGATGGCGGAAAGCGCGCGCGCGAATCGCGGTAACGAGGATTTCAATATCTTCGCCAGGCTTAAACCGGGCGTCAGCGTGACACAGGCTCAGGCCGACATGGACCTGCTGGCGGCCCGCATGAAGCAGCAGTATCCCGGCAACTATCCAGCGAATGGGGGCCTCACCATCAGCGTCGTGCCTCTGCTCTCTCAGGTAGTGGGTGATATCCGACTCGCGTTGATCGTGGTTTTTGGTGCTGTCGGCTTCGTGTTGCTCATCGCGTGCGCCAATGTCGCGAATCTTCTGCTGGCTCGTGCTTCAGTCAGGCAGAAGGAGATTGCGATCCGCACCGCGGTTGGTGCGAGCCTGCGTCGCCTGCTCACCCAGCTACTTACAGAAAGTGTTCTGCTCGCACTGATCGGTGGAATCGTGGGGCTGATGATCGCGGCTCTGGCGGTGAAAGCGCTTCGTGTCTTCGGACCCGAGAATATTCCCCGTCTCGATGAGATTGGTGTTGATGGCAGAGTCATCGCTTTCACATTCATCGTCTCATTGGTCACAGGAGTAGTTTTCGGCCTCGCACCAGCTTTGCGCGCCTCACGGATTGATCCGAACGAAGTGTTGAAGGATGGCGGACGTGGGACCAGCTCCTCCAGAAGCCATCAGCGCACTCGGAAACTCCTCGTCATAGCGGAGGTGGCACTCTCGCTCGTCCTCCTTATCAGCGCCGGCCTGCTGATCCGAAGTTACCAGCGTATTGGTAACGCTCATCCAGGTTTCAATTCGACCAATGTTCTTTCCCTGCGTCTTTCACTACCCGCCTCGAAATATCAGAAGCCGGAAGCTACCGCAGCGTTCTTCAAACAGACAGTCGAGCGACTTGAGAGATTGCCGGGCGTCGAGGCTGCGGGCACTACGTACTCACTGCCGATGAGCACTGTCGCGTTTGCATGGGAGCCTATCTCAATAGAAGGGTATGTGCCAAAAGCAGCGGGTGAAACGATCATTTCAAACGTGCGCATTGTCAGCCCGGGTTATTTCCGTTCGATGAAGATATCGCTCATCAAGGGCCGGTACTTTGATGAACGCGATGTCAAGGGACAGGGGGGCGAACTCGAAACCGCGATCATCGATGAGGCACTGGCAGGGCGCTTCTGGCCTAATGAGGACCCGATCGGAAGGCGCATGCAGCGAGGAACGGATGGTCCCTGGCGTACCGTTGTAGGCGTTATCAGCGATGCCAAGGAGTTCAGTCCGGAGAAAGAGCCCCCGATAGCAGTCTACTATCCTGCAGGCCAGGTGATTTCGCGCAACATGTATCTCGTGGTTCGGACGACAAGCGACCCGGGATCACGGATCTCGGAAATCACGAAAGAGATTCAGGCCGTGGATTCGCAGTTGCCAGTCTTTGATGTGAAGACGATGAACCATCGACTGTATGAGTCACTGGCGCAGCGTCGTTTTGCCATGTTTCTGCTGGGGGTTCTTGCTGTGATCGCACTGGTACTCTCGGCAATAGGCATCTACGGTGTCATGTCGTATTCAGTAACGCAACGAACGCAGGAAATCGGCATTCGCATCGCGCTCGGGGCTCAACCCGGCAGGATCTTACAGCTTGTCATCAGACAGGCGATCGTTCTGGTGGCAAGCGGTGTGGTCATGGGCATGGCTGGTGCGGTCGCGTTGACCTGGATCCTGTCGAGCTTATTGTATGGAGTGACGGCCAGGGATCGGTGGACGTTTCTGATCACGCCGCTGTTGCTGGCGGCAATCGCTTTGCTGGCGAGCTATATTCCGGCGCGTCGGGCGGCGAAGGTGGATCCGATGGTTGCTCTTCGGTGTGAGTAAGTGATGGACAGCGATGCTCGCAGGATGCGGCGTGGGGCGAACCCGGGGCGTTGCTGGGCTGTTAGATAGCCGCCCTATTCGGGGCTTGCTGGCGCGATTCCATTTGAGATCGATTCCTTTGAGATGTGGTTCGTTGTTGAACGAGAAGTTTCGATGATGGTCAGTGTTCAGAGTGGCGCTTTCGTTCACGGCGATCGGCACGGGGCGAAAGGCCCGGGAGCCCCGAACGGGGCGGCCATCTTACAGCCCAAGGGCAACGCCCTGGGTTTTGCGCACCAATACCCGAAAGCCCCAGCGGGGCGATGTTCCCAACCCAGCCCGTTCCGCCCGCGACGGAAGCATTGCCGATCCGGGCACTAAAACGAGAGTCTTCAAATGAATACGTCACTGTCGCCCGATTCCATGAAACCCATCGAAGAGCGCCTGCAGGAAGCGAACGCCAGATTCGCTCAACGCTATCCCGGCGAATCCGGATTGCGCCAGCCGGTCCATACCGTTTACGGTGGGGCACATTTGTTCAAGTCGGATACCGCACCGCGAATGGGCGCAATGGCTCGGCAGGCGCTGAATGACTATGGTGCCGACTTCACCGTGTTAGCGAGGGCGCTCCAGCTGCCTGGCGCGGACACTTTCCCAACTACCTCCGACGAAGTACTCAGAGTCACCGAGCGATTACAGCGCGACGCTGAAGCGATTAAGCGCGAGAGCCGTGCAACCTGGTTTGCCTGGACCATCCATCGTCGTGTCGTTGAGAAGCTGACACAGGAGCCTGTCGAGGACTTTCGTATCGACTTCGAGGACGGGTACGGCAATCGTTCGGATGCGGAAGAGGATGGACACGCTCAGGCGGCGGCGAGCGAGGTCGTTCAAGGAATGGTCTCCGGTACGCTCCCGCCATATATTGGAATTCGCATCAAGCCGCTCACCGAGGAGCTGCGAAGGCGAAGTCTCCGCACTCTCGACATCTTTGTCAGCACCGTCGTCAGCCAGACCGGGGGCAAACTGCCCGCCAACTTCGTCATCATGCTCCCGAAAGTGGTCAGACCGGAGCAGGTAGCGGCGCTAGCGGATGTCTTTGATCTTCTGGAAGCCACGCTCGCGCTTACTCAGGGCACACTGAAGATGGAGATGATGGTCGAGACCACCCAGTCCATTATCAGTGAAGACGGCCGCTCGAATCTCCCGCTTCTTCTTGAAGCGGCGCGTGGCAGGTGTATCGCGGCTCACTTCGGGACATACGACTATACTGCAAGTTGCAGCATTACGGCGGCGCATCAGCATATGCTGCATCCTGCCTGTGACTTCGCGCGACACATGATGCAGGTGGCTTTTGGTGGGACGGGTATCTGGCTCTCCGACGGCGCAACGAACATCATGCCAATCGCGCCGCACCGGCCTTCCCTGGGCAGCTCGCTCAGTCCCGAACAGGTGTCTGAGAATCACGCTGTAGTTCACCGAGCATGGAAACTGCACTTCGACCACATACAGCATTCGTTGACCAACGCGTTTTATCAGGGATGGGATTTGCATCCGGCGCAGC
>JBDTUW010000375.1:0-5116 GCA_040007555.1 Acidobacteriota bacterium
GCTCAGCTGGCAGAGCACCAAATCCCATCAAAGCGACCACTTCACTGAAGGAGTCGACCGATCCGCGCAACCCGGAAGAATATTCCTCCTCAAGCATCGCCTCCAGGGCGTGAGCCTCGTTTTGTCCGAGCGCACCAAGCGCGTAAAGCGCGGCATGTTCGTGGATTTCAGAATCAGTGAAATTTGGCTCCATTAGCCTCCCTCGAGCAACGGTTTTAACTGATCGCGAAGCTTGATCATGGCAAGCCTGATACGTGTCTTGATGGTTCCGAGTGGCTGTCCCAGCTTGAGCGCAATTTCGCTGTGGCTGAGTCCCGAGTAGTAGGCCAGCTCGATTGCTTCGCGCTGATCCGCGGAAAGCGATTCCAGGGCGCCGCGCACCAGCCGCTGCCGCTCACCGAGCGCTGTCTCCTCCTCCGGGTTAGCGGAGCCGCTGGCGATATGACTCACCACGTCGAGTGGTTGTTTGCGCTGCTGATCCTGCCAACCTGCACGCAAACGATCAAGCGCCCGAGTCCGCGCAATCGTCAGCAGCCAGGCCAGCGGAGCGCCGCGCTCCTCGCTGTAGCTGTCCGCACGCCTCCAGATCTGCGTATAGACGTCGAGCGTGACTTCTTCAGCAGTCGAAGGATCACCGACAATTCTGAGGATCAGACCGTAGGCAACACGCGAAGTACCGTCATAGAGGGTCGCCAACGCCGCCTGCTCACCAAGAGCGACACGTTTGATACAGTCGACCCACTCGTCGTCCCGTTTGCGTGATCCGACGGAATCTTGAGGTGAGACCAAGGCGCACTCCGTACTACCGACGCTCATAGCAGCCCGCAATGAGCTGCAGCCTGCAAAAAGAAAGCCACTTTCCGGTCGATCGAGCCGAGGCCTCACAAAAGCAGGAGCGGCCAGGGCACGGGGATGATAAGATAAATCTTCTGGACTGCCAAGCGGCTTGAGCCTGACTCGAAACACGCTCGTTGCAAGTATACCAAAGATTTGGATAGCAAGAGGAGGAGACAATTCCATGCCAGTCTTAACTCGCCCCGTGGTGTTCATCACCGGAGCGGCGGGCAACCTCGGGACCGCTGTCGCACGGGCGTTTCTGAAGAGCGACGCCCGCCTTGTTCTCCTTGACCGGTCGGCCGGGCGATTGGACCAACTCTACCCCGAGCTGACGGGATCGGCGGATCACATCCTCGCCCACTCGGTCGATCTGACAAATCCAGCGCAGGTAGAGGGTGCGGTCAAACAAACGCTCGAGAAGTTCGGACAGGTGGATGTCCTGGTCAATACCGTCGGCGGTTATCGTGCGGGGTCTTCTCTTGAAGAAACTCGGGTCGAGGATTGGGACTTTCTTTTTGACATCAATGCGCGCTCTCTCTTTATCACTTGTCGAGCAGTTTTGCCCGCGATGCGCCGAGTCGGAGTGGGGCGGATTATCAATGTTTCCTCGCGAGCCGCACTGAAAGGCGAGGCATTCGCCAGCCTTTACAGCGCATCGAAGAGCGCCGCACTCCGTCTGACCGAGAGTATCGCGGCAGAGGTGGCCACAACTGAGATCAGGGTCAATTGCGTTCTGCCAGGCGTGATCGATACGCCTGTAAATCGCCAGGCCATGCCCGGTGCAGATCACCACGGCTGGGTCACACCCGAATCTATAGCGGGAGTCATTCTCTTTCTGGCATCAGAAGCCGCTCGCGATATCCACGGCGCAGCCATACCTGTTTACGGCCGCGGTTGACGCCCGAATCTGCCTATGAACCCAAACGATGCTGGAGCGCGTTGCTGAAAGTGAAAAAGGGGCTTCGCGATCACCCGCTGGGCGGGGGAGGAGCAACCGAGAGGAAAATACGCGAATCTGACCTGAATCTCTTGAATCGTACGGCAACTAGGCTATGATGTGTGGACGTCGGGTCTCCGACGCGTTCAGTCGATAAAGGGTGGGGATGAACGCAGAGGCGCAGTGATTCAAGGGCGCCGAGGAAAACGACGGGGAATCGCTCGGCACCTTTCGTTTCCTGCGTCTCTGCATTTGTCCCGCCCGCTATTCCCTGAGAAAAGCCGAAATCTCGTCCAGAACTATCTGCAACTGATCGTGATGCACCCAGTGCCCCGCCTTCGGAACTTTGACGAGACGGTAGTCTTTCAACGAAGCAATACGGCCACTCTCCTTAGGCCCGTCTTCCTCGGGGCCATCTTCCTCGGGATTTGACACCCAGCTCTCCATCCCCCAGAAAAGAAGCACCGGGCAGGCAATCTGACTGAGGATTTCGCGTGCGTCATCAAGGGCGTAACCGTAGGGGCCAAAGGGGCGAGCGAAATTATCGAACTTCCAGATTAGTGACCCATCCGCGTTCCAGTTGGTTCCGTGAAGCGTGAGGTGACGAGCTACCTCATCCTTCAGATGCGGGTTTGCCTCCTTCATTCTCGCGACCGCTTCTTCGAGCGTCGCATATGTCTTTGGCTCTCGCTGTTCCGTGTTTCGCATCTGCTCGACCCAGTTGCGAATCCTCTCGGACGCCGGACGGTGCACCTTATGCGATGCAGGTGGGCCAAATCCCTCGATCGAGACGGCCTTCCTCACCCGCTCGGGATAGATACCGCTGTAATGCAGCACGATGACTCCGCCCAGCGAGTGGCCAACCAGATAAATCGGGAAATCGTTGATGATATCGATCAACGCGGAGAGGTCGAGGACGTGCTCGGCAACAGTATAGGTCGCGCCGGGAGCCCAGGCGCTGTTGCCGTGTCCTCGGAGGTCGATGGCATAGACGTGGAAATGCTCGCGCAGCACGCGCGCCACCCAATCCCAGTTACGCGCGTGATCGAGGCCGCCATGCACCAGTACCAGCGAAGGCTTGCCATCCTGCCCCCAATCCCAGAAGTGCAGCTTTAGTCGATGTGAATAGAAGTAGTGAGAGATAGGTTCCAAGCGCGCTCACCTCCAGGGCAATGGATTGAAAAGAAGTGCTCTGCGGGGTGCGCAAAGACTTCAGACCGCCTTCCGACCATCGTCAAAACAGCATATGCTACATCCTCGCTTTCATGCCAGCTAACTTAACTAACTAACTAATACTAACCCGCTCTCGTGACGAGGGTTGGTCGATTTGTTGCCGATGACGGTGCTGTTGGTTAGCGTCGTCTGGCCGGCCACGTTGACGATTCCGCCGCCACGGTAGCCGCCGGTGATGTTGCCGCTGACAGTGCGACCGGTCAGGGCAAGAACGGCGGCAGAGCCATTGTTCCAGATGCCGCCGCCATAGTAAGAGCTACCGTTATTGCTAATTGTGCTGCGGTTGATCGTTACCTTGCCGCTACCATTATAGATACCGCCGCCGCCGTGGGCGAAGCCGGCTACGACAATGGTTATGTTGCCGCTGACGGTGCTGTTGGTCAGGGTTATTGTGCCGTGATTGAAGTTGCCGGTGCCGTCGCCAACCCCGACCCCATTCCCGTTGGAAATTGTCAGCACGTCTATGGTGGTGACGGTTGCGGACTTTGAGGCTACGCGGGAGAAGCTCTCTTTCTGGGCGCTGGATGCGGCGGGTCACACACTGGATAGCGGTGCGATAACGCGCGCACGAACTGCTCCGTGGAGGACGCGTCGCGTATCAAGATTTGGCGACGACCAGAACGGCAAATGTTCCCGGCTTTACGGTTCGTGTCGGCCGCCTGCCGGGTTCGGATGCCGGAGTCTCCAGGTATTCGGCAGCGGGTAGAAAGATTTTCCTGGTCTTCGGATCGAAGGCCATCGTCTTCGCGCTCGGCTGGGTCTTGACCGCACCTGCGTCTTCATAGACGTCCGCTGACTTCTGGTGGAAGATGTTCAAGGTTCCAGCACCACAAGAAAAGAAGATCAAGCCAGCTCCTGGATCAAAGCCAGCGTAGTCGACACCCGCACCGATTGGAAAGCTGCTGATGACTTTCCCCGTGACGGCATCCATGACAACCATCTTTGGCTCCTGGCGACATCCGATAAACAAGCGCTTCGTCTTTGCATCATAGGCAAGACCCGTCGGGACCTTCGCCACGCCAATGGGAAAGCGCTTCGTGACCTCAAGCGACTTCGGGTTGAACGCGACGACTTCAGCTGTGTCTTCGATGTTGACATAAATCAGGCCATCAGAGCCGATGATCGCCTGCTCACCGTCGCCCGCTACCTTTACCGTACCTACAACATCCCCCGTCGAAGCATCGAGGGCAGTGATGTCGTGAGAGCCGTGGTTATTGGTGAACACACGCTTCGAGCCCGGATCGTAGTAGATGCCATCCGGCCCCTGGCCCACGTCAATCTTCCTGATCAGCGCGAGCGTTGAGGGGTCGAACATCGAGACCTTATGTTCACGGCCATTGCTCGTAAAACCGTGCTTGAAAGAGGAGGCGATTGCGACCCCATGTACTCCCGGCGTATCCGTGATCGTGCCCACGACCTTGCCGCTATCCGCATCCAGCACGTCCACCTGCGTTCCGTGTGAAACGTAAATCCGGCGCGCATCGACGTCCAATGCCACGTAATCAAATCCACCGACGCCGGGAATTGGGTAGCGATCCACCACCTTGTAGCTCGTCGCGCCCTGCAACAGCACTGCGAAGGAAAAGATACCGACGAGGACACTCTTAGTAATAAGCATTGTTCACTCCTTCGATTGAATTCCCGAGTCTTAACCTATCGCTCACATTGCTCGGTCTTGATTACTCCAGGTTGCATTGAGACTATTTTGGTGTCGGAAGGACCTTTCCGTCTGAGCCCATCTCGATGCCTGCCCTTTTCCCAGCCATTGGGACGCTGGCTTCGTATCCTGTTAGAGTACCACCTTTTGTGACGGACTCCAGTCGGAGCAGCTTCGCCTGCCCGATGTTCTTCACGACTTCGGTCCTTACCGCTGGATCCAGGGAGTCGAGGGTAACGCCTTCTTCAACCTCCAGAATCGCGCCCGTCGGATCAATGAGCATGTCTTTGCTGTGGCCATAACGGCCAGTTCAAGCTGATATTGCGTTTTTCCATTCTCGATCTCCTTTGACAGCCCTCGGATTTTTGCTCCCTTGCTTTGCTCATCCACGGTCTTTTGTACGGCGGGCGGCAGCTTTATTCGCGGTCGATTCACCTGCGCCGTCGTGCCGA
>JBDTUW010000376.1:0-5112 GCA_040007555.1 Acidobacteriota bacterium
GCGATGAGAGAGCCCTCTCACTTTCAATCGCGGATTTTGGGTCGAAGTCCTTCCTTGACGTCAACGGCCTTGGTATGACATTCCGCCTAAAGGCGGGACTACGAACGGTATTGCCCCTCCCCGCGAAAAATGATCGAGTAAGCGCATCCGTTCCCCCTTACAAAGGACGCCTGTTGGATGTCGCATCACTCAACCCCTTCCGGTAGCCCTTCAACCTCCGCCAACAACTCCGGCAAACGACTATCCTCGGCCAATTGCTCATCCAGACGTTTGACAAGGTCCGCGGTCGCTCCGGTTAACAGATCAACCATCGACACGTTGAGACCAAGTGTCGACTGGATGACGTTCCTCAATTCGACGGCCATGATCGAATCAAGCCCCATGGCGGTCAACGGCTTGCTCAAACTTAGACGAACTGCATCAGACCTTAGTACGCGAGCTACCGTCTCGCGAAGATACGATTCCAGCATCGACCGTCGCTCGATCGGCTCAGCCAGTATCAGAGAAAGCAGCAGCGCCTCGCCGTCGTCCTCATCCTCATCGGCCGTATCACCAATCTCTTCCTTCATCAGCTCAGAGATCATCCGAGTCTTCCTTACTTCCGGCCAGTTTGCCCAGTTCGCGTTGACAACCACTATCTGGGTCTCATTCGCACGGCTCGCCACGGAGAGCACATCGTCGCCCTGTCTTCGATCGATCTCTTCCACACCGATGAGCTTCGCACGCGTCGACACTCCCTCACGCGAGTAAATGCCCACTTCAGCCCATGGCCCCCACGCGATACTCAACCCGGCCTTTCCGCGCTGTCGACGGTATTCCATCAGTCCATCCAGATAGGCGTTCGCTGCACCGTAGTTCGCCTGCCCAATCTGCCCCAACACTCCGCTCAACGAACTGTATGCAATAAAAAAGTCCAATCCTCGCGCGAGCTTGTTTAGTACAAGGGCTCCCTTGACCTTTCCTTCCTGCACCCGCTCGTAGGTCTTCTCGTTCATCCGCATGGCGAGCACATCTTCAATCACTCCCGCCGCGTGGATGATCCCTCGAATCGGCGGCCGCCCCTCCGCCTTTTCGATGTCCCAACGCTGTCTCATCTCTTGCTCGTCCGCGACGTTCACCGCCCAGTACTCGATACTCGCTCCCATCCGCTCGAGTTCCCTCACCGACTCGACTCGCTGATGACCTTCACCATCATCTGTCAGGCCCGTCCATTCACTTCTCGCCGGCAATCCTCTTCGTCCGACGATGATCAAGCGCCGCGCTCCTCGGGCGATCAGCCATCGAGCCGCTTCCAGTCCAAGCCCACTGAGACCACCGGTCACCAGATAGCTGCTGTCCGCACGGCATTCCACCGCCTCGGATCGCCTCTCGTCCATCCTCACCAGCCTTGGCACAAATCGCTCTCCATCGCGCCAGGCAACTTCATGCTCTTGATCCGGCCTCAGCAGGTCCAGGCATATCTCGCGCGTCGTTGCATCGAGATCGCGATTCTGATCAACATCGATCAACCCACCCCACAACTCGGGATGCTCGACCGCGAGCGCGCGCCCCAAACCCCATACGCCCCTTTGCAGCACCGCGATCCGGTCATTACGGATTGCCTGTGCCCCACGCGTCACCATCCACACCTTAGTCGCAGCACGCGTCTCCCGCCGCGACAGGCCGCGAATAATCGCCAGCCCACTCAGTGGTCCAAGCTGTTGAGCAAGATCAAGACCTGCTAACTCATCCCCTTCAAACGACCCGATATCCAGGCCCCATAAATGAATGACACCAATAAAAGGCTCCTGATCCCCAGCCCCGGACACCTGACCACTGACCACTGCTTCCAGTTCCGCTCTCTTGTCCGAGTGCATTACGACAGCTGAGTCACCCGCCTCAGCCAATCGAGCGGCGATGGCATCACCAAGTCCACTTCGATCTCCGAGGATCAACCACCGTCCGCCGCGTGCGCGCACGGGCGCGTCTTCGTTCGGCTGCGGGCGCCACTTAACCTGGTATATCGAGTCAAAAACATCGCGCTGCGAAGCCTTAGGCGTCGCATCCATCCGGCTCAGTTTCAACCCCTCGATTTCAGCGATCACTCTTCCGGACGCATCGCAGAAGGCGAGACCTGAGAGCAGCTGTTCTGCGCCAACATACGCGCCCGCTTCGAGCTGTGCGTGGCACCAGACTGCGCTAGAAAAGCGATCGTAGACGATCAGGCGCCTGACGCCCCGTGGCAGATAGCTGTCTCCCTCGCTGGCGGGAAACGCCGCGGCAACTACCTGAAAACCCGCATCGAGCACCGCCGGATGGATGCGGTAGGCGGTGAGCTCAGATTCTCTGCTTTGTGCAAACTCGATGAATCCCAGAGCTCGCCCTTCTCCTCGCCATAATTTCTTCAGACAGCGAAAAGAGGGACCGTAGTTGAGACCGCGTGCCCGCATCGCATCGTAGTGAGCGTCGATCGAGAGTGGCTCGGAGCACTCAGCCTTGAGCTTTGCAAGATCCAGGTGCGAATCATCGCCCGCGGAAATGACAGACCTCGCCATTCCCTTTGCATGAAGCGTCCAAACTTCAGGAGGGCGCGTCTGTTCACCACCATCAGGGACCAAACTGCTGTAAACACGAAATTCAGATACAGCAGAGCCACCGGGGTCGGATCTCGCTGGGGTGAATACTGTCTGGATCGTTCTCAGTTCCGCATCGGGCAGAAGTAACAACCGATCAAAGCTGATTTCCTCAAGTATAAGGTTGCCCGCTGCGCTCTCCTCAGCCAGGGCGCCAACCGCCATTTCCAGGTATGCCGCTCCGGGCAGCACGACCGCATCGCGAATTCGATGGTCCTTAAGATAGTGGAGACTCTCAGCGGAGAGTTCATTTTCCCAAAGCCGGTCTCCAGGTGAGGCTGCTGAAGAAAAGCGGCTCCCAAGTAAGGGGTGCTGTGCACTGCGGTGATGACTCGAAGCGCTCGTACCCGCCGTCTTCAATTGGTCGTACCAGTATCGTTCGCGTTGCCAGACGTAACCCGGTGACTTGATGCGACGCGCCGTTTCATTAAACTGACGACTCCAGTCCATCTCATAGCCGGCCACATACAGACTCGCGATGGCCTGTTTGAGCGAGGCTCGCTCCGGTAAGTCACGAGAGATACTGCCGACCGCTTCACCATCGCGACCGAGATGAGTAAAGCTCTGTCGAATCGCGCCAAGCAAAGCGGGGTGCGAGCTGATCTCGAGGAACGTCTCATATCCGTTCTCGATCAAATTCTGCGTCACGTCGGCAAAGAGGAATGGTTCACGGAGATTTCGCGCCCAGTAATCCGCACCAAGTTCCGTTCCCTCCAGCAACCCGCCGGTGACTGTTGAAAAGAACGGAATGGTCGTCGGGCAGGGAGTAATGCCACGCACGGAATCTCGCAGTTCGCACTTGAGCGCATCCATTTGAGGGCTGTGCGCAGCGGCGTCAACATTCTCGAGCACGCGGCAGAAGATGTCTCGCGATTCGAGGTCCCTGAGCACCAGGTCAACAGATAGCGGATCACCCGAGATAACTGATGACGTTGGGCCACTGCTGCCAGCAACGCTCAAGCGTTGCTCGAGACCTGCAAGGGCCGATCGCGCCTGCGCAAGCGAAAGCCCGAGGACGGCTGTCCGACCCTGTCCGGCTTTCGTTCGCAAGAGCCGGCTGCGGTGGAAAACCACGCCTACCGCGTCCTCGAGACTCAACGCGCCTGCGACGTGCGCGGCCGCGACTTCTCCAAGGCTCTGCCCGATGATCGCTTCTGGCACCACTCCCCATGACCGCCAAAGCATCGCGAGCGCAACTTGAAAAGCAAAGATTGCCGGCTGCGCGACATCGATCTCTGAGAGTCGCGACTCTTCTTGCCTGGCGTGTATTTCAGCCAGCAGGGACCAACCGGCGCAGGCGCCAATCAATTCGTCGCAGCGGTCGATGACGGCGCGAAAGACTTCCTCGGTGCGGTACAACTCCCGACCCATTCCAAGCCAGTGCGAACCCTGACCCGAGAACACAAACACCAGCCGCGTGCCGCCTTCGCCCTGGCGTCGTCCGATGACCACATTGCTGGGTGTCTCACCATCCAACCACTCTTTCAGCCCGCTCGCGAACTGCTTGAGACTCGAGCCAACAACAGCCAATCGGTGTTCGTGATGGCTCCGCCTCACTGCGGCCGTGAAGCAAACGTCACGACTCAGGATCGATTCGCTGGAATTCCAAAGGTAGTGCTCGTATTGCCTCGCCAGACCTCGCAACGATTCGGGACTGCGCGCAGAAAGTGGCAGTACCCATTCGCCCTCAACCAGGCTTTCCTCGGTAATCGCCGCGGGCTCCGGCGCTTCCTCAAGTACGAGGTGCACGTTGGTTCCACCAAAGCTAAAGCTGCTGACACCCGCCATCAGGGTCTCTTCCTCAGCTGGCCACGGACCCGCGTTCTGATAGATCTTGATCGGAAACTCTGCTGTGGGTATGAGCGGATTGAGCTCCTTTAGATGGAGATGGGGTGGGATGGTACGATGAAACAGCGAGAGAGCAACCTTGATCACGCCTGCGACACCAGCCGCGCTCTCGGAATGACCGATGTTGGTCTTGACGGAACCTAACGCGCACGCAAAGCCGGGTGGACGATCAGTGCCGAGAACTGCGGTCAAAGCTTTGACCTCGACCGGATCGCCAACTCGCGTGCCAGTTCCATGCGCTTCAATGTACTGCACCTGCCCGGGTGATACTCCGGCGTTGCGATAGGCGAGGCGGAGCATCGCCTCCTGTGCCAGACCGTTGGGCGACATGATCCCGTTGCTGCGCCCGTCGTGATTGACTGCGCTTCCGCGAATAACGGCATATATCTGGTCGCCATCCGCAACAGCCCGAGCCAGGGGCTTAAGAACGAGTATTCCCGCGCCTTCGCTCCGAACCATTCCGTTGGCGCTGATGTCGAACGTCCGACAGCGTCCCTCAGTTGAAAGCGAGCCAGCGCGTGAGAAAAAGATATCCCCGTTCGGTTGCAGGTTGACCGCGACCCCGCCAGCGAGCGCCATCGTTGTCTCGCCACTCCTGAGACTGCGACAGGCGAGATCAATCGCCAGCAATGACCCTGAGCAGGCAGTGTCT
>JBDTUW010000377.1:0-5097 GCA_040007555.1 Acidobacteriota bacterium
AGAGTGCACCCTTTCTGAACTCGACATTGAGATTGCGATTTCCAGTCAGCATGAAAGACGCAACTTCGGAGAGATCCGGCTGATGCCCGACGAGCAGCGCTCGATCAAAACTATACGCACCCATTTCGATAAACAACTCGGCTCGTCCTGATTCAGCGTCGACGAGACTGCGGCCGGGTGCAAGGGATTCGATCACCTTGACCTTGTGTTGCAACTCGAGTACGTCGGCGACAACTTCGGCCGTTTGACGTGCCCGCAGCAGGGAACTGGTGAAGATCAGATTGAACTTCAAATCCAGGCGACGCATACCTGCGGCCATTACCTGCAACCTCGCTCGGCCCTCCGGCGTCAAGGGGCGATCAGCGTCACGGATCACCCCTCCCACACCAAGGTCGGCTGCAATGCCATGTCGCATAAGAAAAATTCCAACCAAAATTTATGACTCCTCTCGAGGAATGAATGGTGAGATTCAAATTGCGCGGCACCAAGCCGCGCCGCTCCCAAAAATCAGGGGGCTGTTAGAACGTTATCCCAAATGGTCCGATATGCGAGTTCGGATTGTTGAGAGCAGTCCGCAAGGACAGCTCGAGAGCTGTGCGGATTTGTTCCGGTATCAACACAGCGTCGACAAAGCCGCGTGCCGCAGCATATCTCGCGTCGAGCTGCCGCTCGTATTCGCCACGAACCCGGTCCATCTCCCCGCGAAGTTTGGCGTCCGGTTCACTGCCCGCACTTTTTAACTTCTCGAGTTGCGTCGAAAAAAGCGCCATCACCGCGGATTCTCCCTCCATGACAGCCATGCGGCCGGTGGGGAGGGTAAAGATGAAGTCCGGGTCGAAGCCCTGGCCCGCCATCGCGTAGTACCCCGCACCGCTCGCATGATTGACCGTGAGCACGATCTTTGGAACGGTCGCGGTCGCCATCGCCTCAACAAACCTGGCGCCCGCGCGAATGATTCCGGAATGCTCCGCTTCGATCCCAACCATAAATCCCGACACATCCTGGATGAAGAGGAGAGGCGTTCCGTGACGGTTGCACGTTTCGATGAAGTAGGCGGTCTTCTCGGCCCCTTCAGTATAGATGATGCCGCCAAACTTCGGTGCGAGACCAGGACCTCGTTGAATCAAACCGCGACTATTGGCAATAACTCCTACTGGGAGACCGCAGACTCGCGCATGACCTGTGATCATCTCCTGCGCGTAGTGACTCTGAAACTCTTCAAAGCTGTCCTGATCCAGGATGCAGTTGAGCATCGCGCGCGCGTCGTACGGTGCGCGGTGATCGGCGGGAATGATTTCGTAGAGCGACGAAGCGGGGAGAGCAGGGGCCACAGCCGGAGCCATCCGAACTCGCATCGCCGGCCTGGGTGGAAGGTCAGTCACCAGACTGCGAATGCGATCAAGGCACTCCTCATCGTTTCTGGTCAGGTAATGTGCAACACCGGAGGTGCTGTTGTGCATCTTCGCCCCGCCAAGCGTCTCCCCATCGACCTTCTGGCCGGTCGCCCCCTTCACCAGATTGGGTCCGCCCAGTCCCATAAAGGAGGTACCTTCGACCATGAGGATGACGTCTGAAAGCGCAGGTAGATAGGCGCCTCCAGCAACACACTGGCCCATGACGGCGGCTATCTGGGGTACTTTCAGATAGCGGCGCATGATCGAGTTGTAATGAAAAATGCGAGCGGCGCCATACTGACCCGGAAAGACGCCACCCTGATAGGGAAGGTTGACACCCGCAGAATCCACGAGGTAGATGATCGGCACGCGAGAACGCATGGCGATCTCCTGAGCGCGCAGTATCTTCTTGATGGTTTCAGGCCACCAGGCGCCGGCCTTGACGGTGGCGTCGTTGGCGACGATTACCACTTCGCGGTCAGCGACTACGCCAAACCCCGTAATCACCCCGGCGGCAGGCGCCTGACCGTCATATTCGTCGTATGCGAAGAGAAGGCCGATTTCCTGGAACGGGGCATCGCGGTCGAGCAAGCGACCAACCCGTTCCCTGGCCGTGAGTTTTCCCTGTTCGTGTTGGCGTGCGACCTTCTCGGGGCCACCACCGGCGCGCAGTTTCTCCTCAAGAGCGCGGAGCTCTCTAGTAAGTTCCTCGAAATGCATCCGATTTGTGGAAGAAGCAGAACGCCTGTCGGCCTCTTGTTTCATACATTGATAGCTTGGCGGGATGGTCAGAAGATGTCAACTGGAATGAGTTGGACGACCGCAGTGGGAGACTCACTCGAAGAAATGGCGCCGACCAGGCGGAAGAGGAGACCATTGCCGTCGGTCAGACTGTCTTCCTCTCCTCCTTCGCGACTGGTGAGTCCCGGGTTGACCGGGCTCGATCTGACCCATTCCCTTGAAAGGGGGGTCTTGCTTTTTGGCGTTCTGATCAACTACAAAGGAATCAGGAGAAAGTGAGGGACGCGTCAATGCAAGTGCAGACCGTGGGTCTCGAGCTGACCGAAGCCGAGCGAGTTATCGGCGGTCGCCTGCTCAAGCTGGTGCCTGAAATAGATCGGGTTGAGGGCTACGCTGGTGCTCACGCGATTCCGCTTTCGCGTCTGGCGGTTGAGCTTGGCAAAAGAGCTGGGTTGCACGGGAGCGATCTCACTTCACTCAAGTTCGCGGCTCTTTCTCATGATGTGGGCGAGCGTGCGCTCAAACGAGAATATCTGCTGCGAGCGGGTCGGCTGACGAGTGAAGAGCGATTGGACCTCGTCCGCCACTCAATCCTCGGTGAACAGGCTGCCGCAACTTTCGGGCTTTCCCGTGCGGCGCAACTCTTTATTCGCTGGCACCATGAGTGGTGGAACGGCTACGGCTATCCCGACGCTTTAATTGGGGATGCGATTCCGCTTGGTGCGCGCATCCTGCGCGTGGCTGACACATGGGGGGCCCTGATCTCGGATCGGCCGCATCGACCGCGACACGACCAGGAGACGGCTGAAGCCATACTCGCCGATCAGGCTGGTTTCGAATGCGACCCGCAAGTCGTCGCTCTGCTGCTTGACCTGCTTCGTGAGAAGAAGGCGGCCGAGGAGGCTGAGGCGAGGCGACTGGCACGGTTCTCTTTCTCGAGCGACTGGCTTCCCGTGCACGAGGTATGGGATACGCCTCTCTCGCTTGTTCCGCCGCCGGCGGATGAGCACGTCCAAGAGCCGCAGACCTCAACTTCCGTATTTGTAGCTTCCGCGAAGCGCAACCGGCGCTGGGTCGGGTTCGAGTTGAGCGTACTTCGACGCCTCAAGTTTGCGTCGATCGCGACTCCTTTCTCGGGGCGGCCAGATCTCGAGTGGTTTCTCAAGGGGTGGGGCAAGCAGGTATTCACTAATGACATCTGTCAGTGGTCCTGGTGGATGTCCCGAGCTCTGATCGAGAACTCGAGGGAAGCTCTTGATGTAGATGACGTGACGATGGTGCTGGAGGACGCCTCTCTACCGCGCTACGAAATTAACAATCCGGCACTCTGGCGATTGATGCCCGAAGCGGACGCCAGCTGGTTCGACAACGTTTGGCTGAACATTCAGAAGCTTGGTTCTGAAAGGCTTCGAGCGCTCGCCTATCTGCATGCGCTGAATGTGGGTGACTATGCGCGTTCGTTTACTCCGGAGACGATGCACCTGCGGCGTCCGCTCTCGGAGGCATTCACGAGTCTGTGGCGCAGCCAGCGGCCGATAATCGATAATGAGCAGATAAATGTCTCGGCAAATGGTGATGCGCACGACTTCATTCGCGGAGTGCGCGCCGACTGCATGTTTGTCCGATTGCCAGGACCTGAAGGACTTCTCGCTCACCGAGGTGGACCCGCGGAGTGGCGTGAGACGTGGGTTCGAGGGACCGACTCCGCCTGGGAAACGCTCGCGGCGGGACGCGTTGGACGCCTCGGAGATCAGGTTGCTTCAAAGGATCACTATCTTGAACTTGCTGCAGATTTCTTTGAACGCGCGCGACATATTCCTCGATGGGCGATCGCGCATTCTGACGATGGATTTCTGTCAGCGTCCGAGCTTGGCGAACTGGTCAAGCCGTTTCGACGCCGGGTCGAGGTAACGTATACGAAGGATTTCTCGGGCGTCATCGGGGGATCGCACGCCTACATCATCATCGCCGCGTGACGGCATTGTTCGGAATTACCTGAGGAGATGAGGAAGATGGAGATTGAGAGTCGGAGAACAGACAGCGTAACGCTGCTGGATCTGAAGGGCAACCTGACAATTGGACGTAGTGAAGAGAGTCTGCGCGAAATCATCGCGAAGCTCCTGGCCGACGGTCAAAAACATATTCTCATCAATCTTTCGGGCGTACCAATGATCGACAGCTCCGGCATCGGCGCGATGATCAAGTCATATACGAGTGTCAAAGACGCAGGCGGACAGATCAAACTGCTGAAACCTCCGCGTCTTGCGCGACAGTTGCTTTCGATAACCGGGCTGCTCTCTGTGCTCGAGACCTTCGAGGATGAGGCGGCTGCCGTGGCATCATTCTGAAAACTCAACCATCCGGAAGATATGCAGACGCGGGCGAAATTGAGGATCAGCAATCGCTTCGGTGGCGAGCGAGAGTTGGAGCTTAGCAAGCCCGTCTTCACTATCGGCCGCAAGGCTGAGAACGACCTGCAGCTGCTTCACGATACAGTGTCGCGCCAGCATGCTGAGATAGTCTTCGAAGGTGACAGCTATCATCTGGTGGATGTCGGCAGCAAGCGCGGGACATTCATCAATGGTCGACAGATCGAACGGGCCGCGCTTGAACACCTGGACCGGATCCGGATAGGAAGTGACGAGGGACAGCAGATTCAGTTTGTTGATGAATCCGTTGAAAGCGCCTCCGCCATTTTTGATTCAAGCGCTAACCTCAAATTGAGTGAGTCCCGTGCCGAACGAATGAGCGCTGCCTCGGCAAACGATGAGCTCCAGAAACTGGCGCGGTTTGTCGAAGTCAATGAGGCCTTCAAGTTCTCGCTAACTCCGGATGATGTTCTCTGTCTGATTGTTGACGCGGCCATCGAAATTACTCAGGCTGAACGCGGCTTCCTCATGCTGCGAAATGACTCAGGCGATCTTGAGTTCAAGGTAGCGCGTGACCGCGAGCGTAACTGGCT
>JBDTUW010000378.1:0-5079 GCA_040007555.1 Acidobacteriota bacterium
GGATCGGGATTATTTTGGATTTTGGATTGGCGATGGCGATGGCGATGGCGACCGATGCTGCAATCAGCGATGCTGTTTCTGCAATCCTTAATCCGAAATCAACAGTTGAAACTAGCAAACCTTGAGAAAGCTGAGTTCGGCAATCCAAAATCCAAAATCCAAAATCCAAAATTCCCTATTGTCTCCTTCGGTGGTGGTGCTTCTCCTTTGGATGATTGTCCCGCTGGCGATGACGTTGTGGTTTTCGTTTCAACGCTACAATCTGCTCAACCCGCTGAGGACGGGCTTTGCCGGCCTTGATAACTACAAAGCGCTGCTCACCGATTGGTCGCTGTGGACGGCCATGCTCAACACCCTGATTCTGGTCGTCTCGGTGCTTGCGGTTACGGTGGTGCTCGGAACCCTGCTTGCAGTGTTGTTTGACCAGGAATTCTTTGGTCGCACAGTCGCCAGATTGTTGATCATCGCGCCCTTCTTCGTCATGCCAACTGTCAGCGCGTTGATCTGGAAGAATATGCTCCTCCATCCGGTCAACGGTCTGGTTGCCGTTCTCTTTCGCTCGCTCGGGTTTGAAGCTATTGACTGGTTCGGAGCCTGGCCAATGACTGCTGTTGTCATCATCGTCTCGTGGCAGTGGCTCCCTTTCGCGCTGCTTATCCTGCTGACCGCAATGCAGTCGCTGGACCAGGAACAGCGCGAAGCGGCGCGAATGGACGGCGCCCGGCCCTTTCACCTGTTCTTCTTTATCATCCTGCCACATTTGAGACGGGCGATTAGTGTCGTGATCATGATCGAGACCATCTTTTTTCTCTCGGTCTTTGCCGAGATCTTCGTCACCACATCCGGCGGCCCGGGACTGGCTACGACTAACCTGGCATTTCTCATCTATATCCGCGCTCTGCTCGAATATGATGTCGGCAGCGCCTCGGCGGGTGGCGTCATTGCGATCATTCTTGCGAATATTGTCGCCATCTTCCTGACTCGCACCGTCGCGAAAACCCTGGAGGTTTGATTCAAGATGAGGCGCTCCTACTTCGAGAAGGTGTTAATTACGCTGCTTGCCTGGAGCGCTGCGCTTCTAATGTTCTTTCCCATCCTATGGATGCTGCTCGCGGGCTTCAAGACTGAGATAGATGCGATCACGACACCACCGGTGCTGCTGTTCCAACCCACTCTCGAGAACTATGCAGCGATAAATCAGCGCGCAAACTATCTAAAGGCGGCGACAAACAGCGTTCTGATTTCTGGCGGCGCCACCCTGCTGGCAATGTTGCTTGCGATTCCAGCCGCCTACGCTATGGCCTTCTTCCCAACCCGGCGGACACGCGGTACGTTGCTCTGGATGCTCTCCACAAAAATGCTGCCACCGGTGGGCGTGTTGGTCCCGATCTATATCTTGTTTAGGAATTTCGGACTAATAGATACGAAGGTCGGGTTGATCATCATCTACGCCTTGATGAATCTCCCGATTGTAGTTTGGCTCCTTTACACCTTCTTCAAAGAGGTGCCCCGCGAGATACTTGAGGCGGGGCGGATGGACGGCGCTACTGCGAGGCAGGAACTGCTTTTCCTGTTGATGCCGGTTGCTCTGCCCGGGGCTGCTTCGACGGCGTTGCTCTCGATCATTCTGTGCTGGAATGAAGCGTTCTGGAGTCTTAATCTGACGACTTCTGACGCCGCACCGCTGACGGCATTTATTGCATCCTTTTCGGCTCCCGAAGGTCTTTTCTGGGCTAAACTCTCGGCTGCCTCGACGATGGCAATCGCGCCGATATTGATCCTCGGCTGGTTGAGCCAGCGGCAGCTCGTGCGCGGACTGACATTTGGCGCGGTCAAGTAAAGGGAATATCGAATGGCAACCGTCACCCTGCGCAATATCTGCAAGAGCTTCGGCGAAGTGGAGGTTATTAAAGGTATTGACCTCGACATCGAAGATCGGAGCTTTGTTGTCTTTGTCGGTCCGTCCGGCTGTGGAAAATCAACGCTGCTGCGCCTCATTGCAGGACTTGAGCAGATCACTTCGGGCGACCTCCTCATTGACGGTACAAGGGCCAATGACTCCCCTCCCGACAAACGCGGGCTCGCGATGGTATTTCAAAGCTACGCCCTATACCCACATATGACTGTCGCAGGCAACATGGGTTTCAGCCTGCGGCTCGCTAACATTCCAAAGGCGGAACGAGATAGGAAAGTGAATGAAGCGGCGAGAGTTCTTCAACTGGACTCGCTTCTCGAACGCAAGCCGAAGGAGCTTTCCGGTGGCCAGCGTCAACGCGTAGCGATCGGACGCGCGATCGTGCGGGATCCGAAAGTGTTTCTCTTTGATGAACCGCTCTCTAACCTGGACGCGGGCCTGCGAGTGCAGATGCGCATTGAGATTGCGCGTCTTCATGAGAGCCTCAACGCGACCATGATTTACGTGACGCATGACCAGGTCGAAGCCATGACACTGGCCGACAAGATTGTGGTACTCAGGGACGGTTCAATTGAGCAAATTGGATCGCCCTTGGAGCTTTACCATCGCCCGAAGAATATGTTTGTCGCAGGGTTCATCGGCTCCCCGAAAATGAATATGTTACCCGCTCGCGTGATCACCTCGAGCGACTCTGGTATGAGGGTGAATTTGAACGGGATCGGCAACCTCGAGGTTCCAGTGACAAGCACCCACGTGAAGCCGAATGACCACGTCACTGTCGGTGTAAGATCTGAGCACCTGGAGTTAGTTCCGCAGGGCGAGTTTAGCGGCCAGGTGCTCGTTGCGGAACGGCTCGGCAGTGAAACCTATCTCTATGTTCAGATGAGCGACAGCAGTTTGGTGACTATTGCGACCAACGGCGACAGTCCCGCGCAAATACACGACCGCGTCGCCGTTCACATTGACGGGAAAGATTGTCACGTGTTCGACGCATCCGGAAAGGCCCTCTGATCCTGGATTACGCCAACCTGTTCGATGTTTGGACTCGGTCGATGGCTGTTCCTCAATCCAAAAATCCAACATCCAACATCCAAATCGATAGCAGGAGGCTGTTATGTATCTCGAGAAGTTTGATCTCTCCAAGCGGGTTGCCGTGATTACGGGAGGCGGTCGCAATATCGGCCTCGCGTGTGCGCACGCGCTTGCTGAGGCCGGTGCGACAATTGTGATAGCTGAGATAGACCCCGAGGTCGCGGCAGCAGGTAAAGGCGAGTTGGCACGGCTGGGCTTTGAGGCGGAAGTGCTGATTCTCGATGTGACGAAACCGGCCGAAGTGACAGCCGCTGCTGATCGAGTTGTCGATCAGCATGGCGGCGTCGACATATTGGTGTGCAACGCAGGCATTGCATTTAACACGCCGGCGGAGGAAATGCCCGATGAGGAGTGGTTGAAGGTTATTGATATTAATCTCAACGGCGTGTTCTGGTGCTGTCGGGCCTTTGGACGCCATATGCTCACAGCAGGCAGAGGGAGCATCGTCAACATCGGGTCGATGTCGGGCATCATCGCCAACAAACCACAGCCGCAGTGCCACTACAACGCCTCCAAGGCTGCCGTGCACCTGCTCACAAAGTCGCTTGCGGCTGAGTGGGCGGGACGGGGCGTGCGCGTTAACGCGGTCGCACCGACCTACATTGAGACGACGATGACGCGTCGCGGGATGGAAAACCCCGAATGGCTCGAAACCTGGCTGGAGATGACCCCAATGCACCGCGTCGGGCAGCCTCCCGAGATTGCCTCAGTGGTCTTGTTTCTGGCATCAGACGCCTCGAGCCTGATGACCGGTAGTATCGTGCTCGCCGATGGCGGCTATACCTGCTGGTAAGATATAGTCGCGGTCTGAGGCTCGGAGCCGTCAATCCACCGTTGTCTCTATCACTAGCGGAACGCACTGATCTTGTCCTATTTCTGCCAGAACGATATGGCAAAAGTGTATGGCTTACAAACAGTTGTCCTTTCTCGGGCACCGACAGCTCAACCAGATGGTCCCCCGTACCCTACCGCTCCCTTTTTTCAGTGCTAGTAAACACTACCTTTAGCGCCCCCGACCGAAGTCCCGAATCCATCTCAAGGTTGCGAGCAGAACTTGCGCGCCCTCTGGCTTGGTACTTGCCTGTCAACTGGCGCTAGAGTGCAAGCCAGGTTGTGATGAGTGGTGCGAAAGCGTACCATCCGCGTGCGGTGCTTTCTCAACTGATGAGGCAGAGAGGATCGGTCAGCGAAATACGCCTGGCATTCTGATCCGTTGCGTGGGGTCGTGCTCTAATAGTGGCTCGTCTTTGTTGCGCTGTCGAAACGCGAACCGCGCGATTTGGCTGTCGCTCTGGATCTTGCAAATTTCGCCGCGGTTGCGGCCTTACCTGACCGGAGGATTCAAATGCGAAGGATAGTTGTCTACATTTCAACGGCCGCACTGGCGGTCTTTTGTTTCGGCAGCTTTGTACACGCCAAGTCTAAGATCGCCGCAGGAGCGGCTCAGAGCCACACCCTCAAGGTGGCTCTTTCGGGTGGGGCGGAAGTTCCAGGGCCAGGCGACACAGACGGCAGCGGCATGGCGGAGCTGACCATGAATCACGATAAGGGCGAAATGTGTTATGACATCACCGCCAAGGACATTCAAACGCCTACGGCGGCCCACATTCACATCGGTGCTGCGGACAAAGCCGGCGCTGTAAAGATAGCTTTCAAGAAGGCAGCAGACGGTACCTGGAAGGGATGCGCGAGTGCCGATCAGGCGACCCTCAACGAGATCATGAAAACTCCAGGCAATTACTACGTCAACGTTCATACCGCCGAATTCCCTGCTGGAGCGATCCGCGGACAACTCGGCAAGTAAACGCCCATCGCGTCAGCCGCATGACTGTCGGTGGAGGCGACGTCACACTCCACTGACGGTCCTGCCGCGACGCAGCATTTCCGGGACACTGCGGGCGCGGACGGGCAAGAATGGTCGTTTTCTGCTGGCCCGAAGCCAGGCGGCTCGGACACCCAATCCACCATCTAACCTAAGCTCGACTCCCGGGCCCTTTCGCTGCCGACTCTCCAATCGCATCCTTTTAAAGTAGACTTCGGAATGCCGCTTTCGGATCACGCATATCGGTGAT
>JBDTUW010000379.1:0-5074 GCA_040007555.1 Acidobacteriota bacterium
AATTCCAATGCTTCCCGAGCGGCTTTCAAATGGCATCTGTTCGCTCAATCCGAAGGTCGATCGGCTGACGATGTCGGCGATGATGGAAGTCGATGGCGAGGGGAGCGTAGTCAACTACGAATTACGGGCGAGTGTCATCCGAAGTGAGGAGCGGATGACTTACACGGATGTCAATCAACTGCTCGCGGAGTCGTCCGCGGCTCTCACCGAGCGGTATGCCGGGTTGATGGGACTGTTTCGCACGATGAAGGAGCTGGCGCAGATTCTTATTCGTATGCGCGAGCGCAGAGGAGCAATCGACTTCAACCTGCCCGAGGCAGTTTTTGAGTTTGATGACGATGGACGAATTGGCGGGGTCATCAGGGCTGACCGGAACATTGCTCATCGGATCATCGAGGAGTTTATGTTGTTGGCGAACGAGACCGTGGCGGGTGATCTCGCGCGGCGTGTTCCAAGCCTCTTTCGGGTACACGAAGAGCCAAAGCCACAGCGAGTCATTGAGTTCGCCGAATTGGCCGCCGCTTATGGCTACAAGTTTCCCGTTTCAGGCGCGACTTCAAAGGATTACCAGCGACTTTCGCGACAGCTTGACGGCAAGCCCGAGGAGCGTGTTCTTGCTTACTCGATGCTTCGATCGTTGGAGAGAGCGCGTTATTCGGCGAAGAACCTTGGCCATTTTGGCCTGGCGGCGCCGGTGTACACCCATTTCACGTCACCGATTCGGCGGTATCCCGATCTGATCATTCATCGGATTCTGAAGGCGGTCCTGAGAAAGGGCCCGGGTTCGGTGCCGATCCCGTTGGGTGAACTTGAGCAGATCGGAGACGAGTCGAGTGAACGGGAGCGGGTCGCCGATTCGGCAGAGAGGGAGCTAGCCGAATGGCGGAAGGCCGTTTTTATGGCGGACAGAATCGGCGAGGAATTCGACGCGCTGATTATCAATGTCAGGGAATTTGGGTTCTTTGTCGAACTCGAGGAGCTTTTTATCGAGGGGATGGTTGCCGTTTCAACGCTGACCGACGACTACTATGTCTTCGATGAACGGCGGCATGCACTTAGTGGCAGGAACCGCAGGCGTATCTTCAAGCTTGGAGACCGCCTGCGGGTGCGTCTGGACCGAGTCAATGTTGATCGACATCAGGTCGACTTTTCCGTGGTGCGTCAGATCAGGTAAAGGGGCAGGTCCTTGAGCGGGACTGCGAGTCAGATGCTGTCGCCTTGTGGTCCCTTGTCCTCGGGAGGTGGACCATCGAGATGAAACCAGTGTTCTGAAAGCGGCTGGGGTCCCGGTCGAATGCCGGCGATATCCGGGTCTTCATCTCCGACGATGGTGGTGGTATTGGCTTTGGTCTCTTTTAGTTCGATCCGACGAACCTCCTTTTCTTTCTGCTTCTGCGTTCTTGCTCTCTCCTTCTCGCGCTTTTGAAACGTCGGTCTCGATTTCTTTGCCATCCGGTTGGTCCTCTTTTTTTCTATTTTCGGAGTTGGTTGAGCTCTCTCATTCTCCGTCTCTTAGTAGCTATTTGAAGAAGTCATTTTTGAAGTAGTCAGGGTTTCTCGTCAGTTTCGAGATCATCGTGTCGACCGTCCGGATCGTCCCCGTGATCGAGATCGTCTCCGGTGTCCAAGTCGTCACGAGTGTCGAGATCGTCCCCATCTCCATTCAAGTCATCATCAAGGATGTCGTCATCTATGTCGTCGTCCTCGTCTGCACCGAAGAACTGACCACGGACGAGGGTGCGCATCGGCCCTTTTGGCGCGCGCTCACCACCCTTGGGACCGCCTTTACCCTTGCTGCGGCTGCGAAATGGGGCGGCATCCGCGCCGAAGCTTCGGTTGGACCGGCCTTCGGGAGGAGCGATTCCACTTGGTGCACCCGGCTCGGACATCGGGTTTGGCCGGATCGATAAAGGCCGGGGTTGAAAACCACCGGCCGGTCGATCTTCCCTCGCGCGAGCCTCGTTGACTGCGAGGGGGCGGCCCTTGAACAATTGATTGTTGAACTGACGAACCGCCTCCGCCGCTTGCGCCGCGTCATTAAACTCGACAAATGCGAAACCCCGAGGGCGGCCTGTCTCCCGATCCATCGGCAGCGACAGGTACGAAAGTTGACCAACCGAGGAGAAGAGTTCTCTCAACTCCGCTTCAGTGGCGTCATAGGGCAGATTCCCGACAAAAAGACGAACAGCCATTCTTCCTTTCTCACTCCACACGCAAACCAAAAGGCCGAAGCCTGACCTGATTCAAGGGGCCCAAGGACTTCTGACCCCAACTATTGATCAACCAATAATAACCGATTGCCGGCCTCGAAGCGACCATGAGCGCCAATGGGCGCTGGCGCGAAACCGCAAACCCAATCACCATCCATGTTAATGCGTCAGACTATTGAGTTTTTTGAGCGCCTGTCTGACACGCACACAGGCAAGCTCCGCTGCGGTATCAATCGCGACATCCTCGCTCTGTCGCACCGCACGATCGTAGAACTCCACTTTTCCTTCCTTCAGCTTCTTCTGACCAACCGTTATGCGAAACGGAAAGCCGATCAGATCCGCATCATTCAGTTTCACACCCGCGCGTTCATCGCGATCGTCGAGCAGGGCCTCTATCCCGGCATCGATCAGCTGTCCATATACCCGTTCGGCAGTATGCTTGATCTCCGCGTCCTTGATATTCAGCGGCGTCACGACAATCTCAAATGGCGCGATGGTGATTGGAAACTGGATTCCCGCTTCGTCGTTGTGCAATTCAATTGCCGCCGCCAGAATGCGCTCGACGCCAATTCCGTAGCAGCCCATGACCATTGGAATCTCCTTGCCCTCGGCGTTCAGCACCCGAGCGCCCATTGAGTCGCTGTACTTCGTGCCGAGCTTGAAGATGTGGCCGACCTCGAGCGCCTTGGCAACTCGGAGCACACCATCACAACGGGTACAGCCCTCGCCTTCCGCCGCGATTCGCAGATCGGACCAGACACTCACCTTGATGTCGCGATCAAGACTGACACCCCGGTAGTGATGATCTTCCTGGTTTGCTCCGGTCGTCATGTTTTGACGTCCACGAAGCGACTCATCAGCGATTACAGGCGGACCATCGAGTCCGACGGCGCCCAGACTTCCCGCGCCTGCTCCCATCAGCGTGACGATCTCTTCCGCCTGCGCCGGGCGCAGCTGGACCAGCTCCCAGCCATCGCGATTGAGCAGCTTTGCCGCCACATTGAATAGCTTGGCCTCGTTGAGCGGATGATCGCCTCTGAGCAGCGCTACGATTGGTCTGTTCTCAGCGTCCTTACCGCGCTCGAACATCGCGATATAAACCAGAGTCTTGATCTGTCGCTCCGCTGTTGCGCCACCAGGAAAGGTAACTAGATCGTCAATCGTCCGCACACCCGGCGTAGGGAACTTCTCGATTGCTTCCGCGGCGCCGTCGTCCACGGATTCAATCCGTGAAGCTGCCTTTTCGGTGTTTGCGGCGTAGCCGCATTGCGGGCAACTCGCGACGAGGTCTTCGCCCGCATCTGTATAGACCATGAATTCATTGGAGGCTGATCCGCCCATCGCGCCTGGATCGGCCTCGACGATGACGTAGTCCAGCCCGCAGCGATCGTATATCTGTGAGTATGCCCGGCGCTGATCCTCAAAGGACTTGTCGAGGCCCGACTGATCGATGTCGAATGAATATGCGTCCTTCATCGTAAACTGGCGCACCCGCAAGAGACCGGACTTCGGCCTCAATTCATCGCGGAACTTGCTCTGAATCTGATACCAGACCTGTGGCAGCTGTTTGTAGGATCGTAGTTCTTTGCGCGCGATATCGGTGAAGACCTCTTCGTGAGTCATGCCGAGGCAGTAATCGCCGCCCTTGCGGTCCTTGAGCCGGAACATATTGTCGCCCATCACCGACCAGCGTCCGCTCTCCTGCCACAACTCTGCCGGATGAATTGCTGGAAGATAGAACTCCTGACCGGAGATGCGATTCATTTCCTCGCGAATGATCTCCGAAATCTTCAGAATCGACCGCTGGGCCATCGGGAGATACGAGTAGATGCCGGCCGCGAGTTGTCGGATAAACCCTGCCCGAAGCAGAAGCTTGTGACTTATGACCTCGGCATCTGCCGGGTCTTCGCGCAAAGTAGGAATAAAGAAGTTGGACCAACGCATAATGTTAATTCTTCAGCAGTGCTTTCCGATTAGTGGAAACGAAACGCGATCACGACTTCGAGGCGACCGCGATCAGTGAAAGGCCAAACGGAGGCCCGATAAAGCGCTCGAGCCGGAGCAGCGGAACGAGGCGATTGGCAAGTCCGGTTTGACCCGAAGGTAGAAAACCCCGCTTCAGCAGCCGACCATTTATCAGCCACGGTAGAGTTGCCGCAGCGCTGAAGAACCTCATGCTGCGAATCCGGAATCCGGTTTCGATCAGCAGTTGTTTCAGCTGACTTTTCTCATACCGACGGTAATGACCTACGGCCCGATCGAACTCGCCATAAAGCACCTGATGCGCCGGAACGAGCAGCGCGAGCATCCCATCTGGCGCAAGCACACGTCGCATCTGATCAAGCGAGAATCGGTCGTCTTCGATGTGTTCGAGGACGTTGAGACAAACCACCGTATCAAAGGGGGCGCTGACCATCTCTGCCGGTGCGGCTTGTGTCAGGTCAAATTCGCCGGTGCGGACGTTGGCCTGCCCGGCAAAACGCGAGGCCAACTCTCTTCGATAGGCAGGGAGGACGTCGGTCGCCACCACTTCACTGCCTGCAGCGCAGAGAAACTGGGTGATGTTGCCGGTTCCGGCGCCGACTTCGAGCACACGCTTACCAAGGCAGTCAGCAAACTGATCAAAGAGCCATCGGTTGTAGGCATCAAGCTCGGCAAGTTGCTTGAGCGTGGCCGTCAGGGCCAGACTCTCTTCAGCCATATTAGATCCAAATCCTCAGTAACTAAGCCTTTGATAATGCCTGCTAATACGGCCTAAAGTCAATTAACCGAGGGTTCGAGTACCGGGGTCAGTCTGTTCGAGGAGGAACTCGCCTGACGTCTAAATAGGTCACGCGAAGCCGCGAAACGTCGTCACACTGGGT
>JBDTUW010000380.1:0-5072 GCA_040007555.1 Acidobacteriota bacterium
AACTCGAAAATCAACTCGTGTTCGCCTTAAAATTAAGATGGCTCTTCGGGGATTCCCGTGGAAGCCAGATGTCTGGTCATTTAGCCCCCGATTGGAGACGCCCCGCCCCTACGGCCCTTTCGCCCAAATAATATTCGCTCCCTGGCATTCTCGGCGACATTTCGCGTGTGAAGGAGGTAGAGGGAAACAAGCAACCGATCGCTCCGATACGTAAACCAGAGCTTGCAGTCAGCAGATCGAGAGGAGGGGGTGAAAGACCGAAGCCCTGCAGGCCACAAGTGGCAGGGGCAGGCTGGTGAACGGCGAAGGCCGAACGCGAGAAGAGAAGACACGAAGCAATGAGGCGACCCGCTGGAGCACACACGCCACTCAGCCGGGCAACTGTCACGCTTGCCAGCCTCTCCGTCTGCCAGTCTTTCAGTCTTTAGGTACCAGCAGAGATGGACAGTCACCTGACAAAAGTTGAGATCGAAGGTTTCCGTGCGCGCACAGGTGGAACGCAAACGATGGTGCGTGTGGCAGAGCATCTCTCCTCTTGTCGAGATTGCCGTGCCGAGTATTCACTGCTCCGCACCGCCGGCGGTGTTGCCGGGACCCGCGACGGAACACTGAATTTTGGATGGAGGTTGTGGCTCGAGGCCGAGCATCTGGAATATGAACAAAAGAAGTCGTACGCGGAAGGACTGATGGCGGTTGACGATCTCGAGATCGCTGAACGGCATTTGGAAATCTGCGCCCGCTGCCGGGACGAATTTGCTGGCTTTGTTGCGGATAGGCGAGTCAATGAATCCGAGTTTTCCCACCGGTATGTCGGACACGATGACGGTGAAGCGAGCTCCAGACGACATTATTGGCGGCTTGGCGGTCTGTGGAGCCCGCTTCGAGCCGCTGCACTTGTTTTGCTGGCTCTGGGAGTTGCCGGACTGACGGCCTTCCTCGTCAGCGACTGGAAGGATTTCAGCCCGTGGCGTGGAGGTTTGGTGCCGCAGATCGCGACGCGCACAAGCGGTCCAGTCGTTGAACCGTCAGTGGTTCCCACAATCGCGGGGCAAGGAGTGACCAGTGAGGTCACGGATGATCCTCGCAGGAGCGCGGCGCACGGGCGAAATGCTGCGTTGCGCGGATTGCGGATGACGCTCAATGACCAGGGGCGGCAATTGGTTCTTGAGAGTCGCGTTCGTGGTGTGACTGGCGCAAATGACTCGGAATTGGACGCGATTACGGGTGCGCTGGTGGCGGAAGAGATTTCGCTCCCACGGGTGATAGCTGATCTCTGGGGCGCGGAAGGGTCGTTGCGGGGACCGCGTCGGGCCGCATTCGAGCTGCTGCGACCGCGAAGAGAGGTGGTTCGCGACACTCAGCCGGTGTTTCGCTGGGCCTCGCTCAAGGATGCGGCCAGTTACGAAGTATTCGTCGCCGATTCACGGCATGCCGTGGTTTTGACAAGCGGGCGGCTCCCGGCGGATGCAAGGGAGTGGCGTCCGCCGGCACCGCTGATTCGCGGCGAGGCGTACTCATGGACAGTCAGCGCGCATGTGAGAGGGGAAGAGATGATCTCGCCCACTCCGGCGGATGCCGAGTGGAAGTTTCGTGTCATGGAGGAGAAGGACCTGAGGGAACTCAACCGGTTCGAGTCCCGGACCGAGTCGCATCTTGCGCGGGGCATCCTCTTCGCGCGTCTCGGGTTGGTTACCGAGGCAGAGGGAGAACTGCAGAAGCTGTTAAGTGAGAACCCGGACTCGACCGCAGTTCGGAAGCTGCTCCAACGTGTTCAGTCGTGGCGTTGATCACGATTAGAGGGGCGATGGCTGGAGTTTAGAGATCGAGGATGAGATTTTGAACGCTCCTGCAAGGGGGCTGTTGTAGAGTATGCCAACAGAGGGGCTCATAAAGAAGATCAAAGGCTTGCCACCCGAACGACTCAGGGAGGTTGAAGACTGTGTTGATTTCATCGCACAACGCTTGACATTAAGACCTTGAAGGAAGCGTATGAGCAGGCCTGAACAAGATTAATGCGGAGTCGCGGAGAGAGAGATCGAGATATTCAAAACGCATGCGCTGGACTTTTCGAACTCGTGAGGAGTGTTTGGCGTTTTGGCGACCGGAGAGGTCAACCCGTTAGCGGTGAATCGTCACCAACCCGGGCGGTGGAGGAACGCGTTTGGGCGCCAGTTCGCCATATTCGCTGAAATAATCCAGCTGACGGCGGTAGCACCGCTGGCCATCCATATCAAACGCCACACACGAATCGATCGGGCGCGAATAGACGTGAATGCTGATAGCTTGCTCACGATCCTCGCCACAATTGAACAACTGATGGATCGTTTGGAGCTTGTCAGCGGTGAGAACCGGGCCATCCGTCGTCGCGATGGTCTCTTGTAGCCGGTCGAGCTTGATGTGATCCGAACCTGCAAGGCAGTCGAGCCCAACGACGTTCTGGTACTCCGGATGATCGCAACCCAACCACTTGTATTCGACCACCTCAAGCAAACCGCGCTGCATGATCATCCAGCACAATTGGCCATTGTGAGTGTGGACGGCGGTCTTCTGCCCAGGCTTCCAACAGATCGTCATGACCTCAAACAGATCGTCCCGGTATACCAGATTCCGGGTATAGTATTTATCGTCGAAGATGACGTAGGGAGAGAGCGAAGCATCCGATATCTGCACACTCGAACAGAGCTCAAGAATATTATCGCGCGTAATCAGGTTCTGCTCGAACGATCGTATCCGTTCGACAAAATCATCAATGCTCAATAGCGGCTTGCCCACAGACATTCTCCCTTCTTAAAGATATTAGCACAGAGCCGCGGAGAGAAAGAGAGGCGCCGAGCGAGCCAAGCCTCTCTGTCTCCTTCTCCATCTCTCCGCGCCTCTGTGTCTAACCTGCCGCGCCCGGCGCTCATCCCCCGACGTGCACCGCCGGTCGCCTCGCGGGATCGGCCTCAGCCTGCCGCAGCACTTCGTGCGTCACCGGAGCCGTGTCGCCTTCGCCGAAAAGCACGTACCGCAGAAGGTAGGCCAAAGGGTTTCCTTCACTCCACCCGAAGTACACGTGAGGGATCTTTCCGGTTTCATCGCGCAGGTAGAGCAACAGCGCTGCGATCGCGTTTGGAACAGCCGGGCTCTCTGTCCGGAGCACGTGATACCCGTTGATGTCGACGCCCTTGATCTTCAGCGCGCCCGAGAACTCTGACGCATCACCTGGCTTCACCTCAAAGAAAACAATCGGATCGTCCTGCGGAATGTGATTGTCCTCGCGCTTTTCCTTCTCCTTGGCGCGGTACTCAGCCAGATCACCCCGGTCCCGGCGATTGGCGATGATCCGGATGATCCCACTGCTCGCCTCGCGCACAAACCTTTCCGCATCCTCGTCCAGTTCGACCCTGTCAACACGTAATTCGGTTGAGCGCAACGCTCTCGAAATAAAGGACGTCACAATGATCGCTCCAATAAAGAACGACGCAATCTTGATTCCTTCCGGCCGCTCAAACACGTTGACGATAGTGGTGTAGCCGAAGACGAGAGCGATCACGAGAAAACTCCACCTCCGCAGCCCTTTCTTCCATACCGAAAGAGTGACCGCGATCGCCGCCGAACTCATGAGAACCAGCACACCGGTGGCGTAGGCCCCTCCCTGAGCGTCAACGTCCGCATCAAAGATGATCGTGACGGCAAAAGCGATCGCAGTGTAGACCAGCACTAACGGCCGTGTGGCTCTCGCCCATTCGGGCGCCATCCCGTAGCGGGGCAGATACCGCGGCACAATGTTGAGCAGTCCGGCGAGCGCCGATGCACCGGCGAACCACAGAATAAGGATCGTGCTCAGGTCATATGCCGTACCAAACCACTCACCCATGTAGTGATGCGCGAGGTAGGCGATGGCGCGACCGTTGGCCTCGCCGGCCGGTGTTGTCGCCGTTGCCTTCAGAAACTCCTCAGCCGGAATGAGGGTTGCGGTTATAAAGCTGCTCGCGAGCAGCAAGACGCTCATGATTAGCGCTGCCGTGACGAGTAGTTTCCGCGTATTTCGGATTCGGCCGGCGGCATTCGAGTACGTATCGCTCCGGCTCCCGCGCACCAGGGGCATGACCGCGACGCCGGTTTCGAAGCCCGAAAGGCCGAGTGCGAGCTTCGGGAAGAGTAGCAAAGACAAGCCGATTGCCAGCCACGGGTTTCCGTGCACCAGCGGGCCCTCGAGCAGCGCCCGCCTCCAGTTCGGCAATACCTCAGGATGCTGGAATACCTCGTGCAGCCCGACGACGATGATGATCAGATTGAGAACGATATAGAGCGCCACGAGAAAGACAGCAAGGCCGATCGCCTCCTTGAATCCCTTGAGAAAAATCGCACCGAGAAACGCTACCAGAATCAGCGTTACGAGAACTCGATGATGAAGAAAACCTGGTGTAAATGGGTTTTCGACGATGTGAGCAGTCGCGTCCGCCGCGGAAAGGGTGATGGTGATGACAAAGTCGGTGGCGACGAACCCGAGGAGAACGAGCACAAAGAGCTTCCCCTTCCAGCGCGGAAGCAGGTCTTCGAGCATCGAGATCGAACCCTCACCGTGCGGACTTTCAGCAGCGACTCGACGGTAGATGGGAAGAGCACCGAAGAGAGTCAGGAGGACCAGAAACAGGGTAGCGATTGGGGAGAGAGCTCCAGCGGCCAGGAAGGCAATTCCGGGTTGGTAGCCCAGCGTCGAGAAGTAATCGACGCCAGTGAGGCACATGACCTTCCACCAGGGGTGTTGTCGGTGCGCTCCCTCGGGTTCGTGCGGGCCGGGTATCTCATCTATCCGGCTTCTCAGGAGCCAGCGTTTGAAGCGCACTCGGGCCCAACGGCCCATTGTTGGCGCCTGCTTTTTCGCACCATTCGACTCAGGCATGAGCGAATGATCTTAATCGACGCTCAGTTTGTAAGCAACAAGGGCAGGGGGCAGGGGTCAGGGGGCAGGGATCAGAGGTCAAAAGTCGGCGTTCGTAGTACCGCCTTTAGGCGGACTGGAGTTTGGCCATTTCCGCCGCGCTCGATCTTGGAGTGCGCGCGGCTTGCCGCCGCTTTTCTTCGCT
>JBDTUW010000381.1:0-5057 GCA_040007555.1 Acidobacteriota bacterium
GAGATCGGACTGATTGAGTGCGAGGACGTTGAATCCCGCTTTACGCCAGCCATCAAGTTTGTCAGGTGGAACCGCAATCTGTTGGATGCCAGCCTGCTTCAACGCTGGCGCGGTCTCGATTCCTTGTACCCAATAGAGTCGTGGCAGTCGTGGCGCCGTCTCTGTGGCTCTCACGGTCGCTGCGCCTCTGCGCTGAGTTTTGACTGCGGCGACGAGACTTGCCGCGGCCACCCCGACTAACAAAGCAGTTGCGAAAGCCCTGACCAGCCTCATACTTCGATTTCCTGCACCTGAATCTTCTTCAAGTCGTGCACGCCTAAACCGAGTTTAGCTGCGTATTCGATGTGGCCCGGTTCGCGAATGATGATGTTGACGTTCGGGTCGGCATCGCGCGCGCGGGTGTCGTCCACTTTCAAATATTTCTCCGACCGGTCCCAGACCGAGATTGCGCCATGGGCCTGGCGCTCGGTTTCGATGATGTCGAGCAGCAGGCGGTCAATAGCCACGGGGTCGGTGCCGAACATAATCGTCTTCGGAAGAAAGACGTACTTCCTGGTGCGCGCGAATGGCCCGCCGTGCCAGACGCCTCGCAGGCCGTCCATAATCTGCAGCACCGTACGCGAGCGCAACGGTTCGACCGCCGCCAGCGTGCCCACGAACGAGCGGGTGTGCGAGACGCCTTTGTAGTGCGTGCGCGCCACGTTCGAGAAGCTGCCGTAGGCGATGTTCTTCAGACAACCCGTCACGCCGGTTGCGCCGTGATCCTTCATGTTCGGGATGTTGATGACTTTGGTGAATTTCTCAGAAATCAGCCGGATCATATTTGACCTCGTGTCATCCTCGCCGAAAAAGTCGGCTTCGACATAGGTCAGTGGATCATAGTTTCTATTGTCTGTGCGCCGATTTCCCCGTTCGGCGCCGATGATGGTTACACCCTCCGGCAGGTGCGGCGCATAGTTCACTTCGTCGAGCTGACCCTGAAACCGCTCGTATACGTAAATCTGCGCCGTCTTGAGGCCCACAGCCATGAGGTTACGGACGATTTCGGCCACGATTTCGGGCGCGGCGACGACGTGCGGGCGGCCGCCAGCATTGACCTTGATGCCTACGACATCTTCCGCGCGGATGAAGCTGCGCCAGGCATCAATGGTCTTGTTCTCATGGGTAAGCGCACGCATCCCGCGCTCCATCATCTCGCGGACGACGGCGGCGTCGGCCCGCTCGCCGCTCTCGTCAAGACATTTGGTCGACTTGACCGCGATGACGCGACCCGGATAGGGGCCCGGCATACCGGGGGTGGCGGCAGGTTTATACCGGCTCTCGACGCGGTATCTCGGGATGTCTTCAGCCTCGGCCTCAATCAGCGGAAGCGGGGCGGCGGCGAGCAATTGCACAAAGGTTCGTCGTTTCATGGCTTCTCCGAAAGCATCGTCGGTAGATCACCAGCTTGACGGATCGGAACGAACACAATAAGCGCAAAGGAGAACGCTCTTCACGCCGAAGGGGTACACCCCCTCGGGTGAAGAGGGTTGCCGGTTCGTCAGTCCCAAAGGGCGCTCGACATTATAGTCCATGAGCCCGGCGACCGGCTCGGAGTAAGGGCATTTGACGGAGAAACGGCAAGCGCGCGGCGCGGTGCTGTTGCTCAGTTTTGGACAATACCGTTTTTCTTGTGTCCCCTCAGGTCCATACACATGTTATGAGCGCTCATGACGGACGACATTGAACCTCTCATCCTCTGATGGAGGTTGAAAATACACAGTGATGGCTTCAAACTCCGCATCCGTGGTCCAGGGAGCGCCTGCAGGTAAATCCTTACTTCGCTCCTTAAGTTGACTTTTGCACAAAGCATCTGCCGCATCTACAAAGTGCAATTCATGCTCAGCATTGGCGCGCTCGAACAGCTCACGGAACCAGGCACGCTGCGCTTTTGTATTGCCAGGAAAGTCGAGTACAACGGAGATGCCCTTCGACAAGAGAGCACAAACGTGTGGCTCAATCGCGTTTTTCAATCGGGAAGAGTACTTGACGAATCCCGGTATATCAGTGATCTCGCCAGGAAATAGGCGATCCAGGAACTCGTCCTGAACGAGGAGAACGGCATTTTCTCGCTGTGACAAATCTATCGCGAGCGTGGACTTTCCTGCCGCCATTTTGCCGCACAAGAAAATCAACTTCGCTGGGATGCTCATGTTTTTATGCACCTAACGTCTGAGTGCAGGTGGCCGTGCGGGTCGCCACAACCTGAGAGAATAAAGGCTTGATGAAGGACACGCAATCGCGGTTCACCTGCAACTAATTGCTCGGCATCCTTGCTTCGTCATCGTCCGTTTAAGCGCCAACGCCGAATGTGGATGTGCATGTCGGTCACGGAGTCCTGGGCGGACCCACACTCGCAAAGTAAACCGTATTGGGAGCGTCTGATCGGGCCGCCGCTATGTCCAGAAGTCCGTCTCGATCGAGATCTGCGATGGCGAAGCCGTAGACGGTGCCCTTATTGTCGCCAAAGTGGATGGGCGTGAAGTGGCTGCCGGACCCGTCATTGAGGTAGACCGTTGACGGAGCTTCGACATTGCCGACGACGATATCGATCTTCCCATCGTGATCCAGGTCGCCGACGGCGAGCGCGTACGCCGTCACCTGACCGTTATCGATCGGCATCCCAGCCGAAAACGTGCCATCCTTCTGGCCGAAATACACAGCCACGCCCAGCCGTTCGCCGATGGCGACGATGTCCAGCAGACGGTCTCCATTGAGGTCTACCGCTTCGGCCATCCGAATCGCCGCATCGGGTGGGCCGAAGGGGACCCGTTTGAGACTCGAAAGGTTGGTGTTGGCGCTAGCGAGATACACATAGCTCTGGCCGCCGTCCCGATTCGGCACGGCCAAGTCGATGCGCCTATCGTGATTGAAGTCGGCTGCAGTGATGGTCGTCGCGGATTCGTGGGAGAAAGCGATGCAGTTGGCATCGAAGCGTCCTTTCCCCTTGTTTAGACAGATGTAGTTGGCGGGGCTCTTGTCGGTCCGATTGGCAACAATAATATCCGGCTGGCCGTCGCCGTTGAGATCGACCACGCTGGCGTTTCGAGTCTGCCAATCGGGTCGGCCGTAGGATGACCCGAGGTGGAAATGACCCTTCCCATCATTGAGGTAGGTGACCTTTGGGTCTGGTGAGTCGTTGCTGAGTACGACATCCAAATCGCCGTCCCGATCGATATCGACCAACCGACCAGAATACGAGCGATACGGCGTTTCGCCAAGATTGTAGGCAATCGGAAAGTGGCCCTTGCCGTCCCCGAGAAGCACCTTGCTGATCAGCGGCCAATGCCGTCCTTTGACGAGCACAAGATCGAGATTGCCATCACGATTCAGATCGCCAATGCTCACGTTGGCTGAGGTTTCAGAGGTCGTCTCAAGTAGGAGGACGCGATCAAAGCGCGGGAAGGACTGAGAATTGGCAACCACCCGGAAATGCGTCCCGGCGCCATTACTGGCTCGCGTGTCCGGAGCTGAAGGTGAGGCAGTCACCAAGACCAAAACACCGAGTAATATCGTCAACCGAAACATCATGCGCACCGGTGCGAGCGCAAGGCCAGCAAATACAAACCATCGAGTTCGCGAGAGGTGAACGCTCATACATCTCATTTCGATTCCTTACGGACCACATTTCCCTGATGGCTTCCAGTCGCGTGGAATACGCCTCTCCAGGGTCGAATAGGCTTTTCATCAAGGCGGGTCAAGCGGAAGCGACTTTCGTTCAGTTTCCCAGACAGCTGACGCCGAACTCACGGCTCTGTCAAGCTGATCCTGGAAGCCAATTCGTTGGCGCTTCTCGTCAGTGCTTGCACTCCCTTGCGCTCTGGCCTAGATGTAGGCGATGACGTCAATCTCGACGAGCGAATCGCCGGGAATCCAGGCAGCGGCAATCGTCGTCCGCACCGGTGGCTCTTCGCCGAAACGGCCGCGAAAGACTTCATTCATCGCCTGGTAGTCTTTGGCTTCGGCGAGATAGACATTGCACTTCAACACCTTGTCCATCGACGAACCCGCGTTGACCAATTCCTTTTCAATCTCATCGAGCACGGTCTTAGTGTGTTGCTTGATGTCGCCCGCGTAGTGCGCGCCTTTGCCGGCGATGAAGAGCAAGTTGTTATACGAAACGGCGCCGTTAAACAGGGGTGGCTGCTGGCCCGGTTTGCGCTCCGGTTTCTTACCGCCAGGATAATGCACTTTTTTCCCCGACGTCTGCTGGGAGGAAGCCGTCGCTGGGATTGACGCGGCTGTCGTCACAGCAGCAGCACTAGCGGCCTTGAGAATCTGTCTTCGCTTTGAGTTCATTTGCGATCTCCTCTGGTTGAACTGGATTCGAGTGAATGGCGCGGATTATACGAAAGGCTGTTGATGATAGCCAATGTCGACCAATATTTGACGACATAGAAAGCACCATTGCATCTTTGCGGTCTTTGCTCCTTTGCGTGCTTGCGTGAAAGAAGCTCTAAACAGATGCCGCTCGGAGAAACTTTCAACGCAAAGACGCGGAGACCGCAAAAGAAGGAGGGCGTTTCTACCGTTTTCGCGCGAGTTCGCTTCGGCAATAACCCAAACGCCGGTCAGTCCTTTCCGGCAATAAACGGGATTGGTCATTTAAGTCAATCATTTCTTCCACTCAATCTAGAAGAAGGTTAGACTCTCCCCAATTCGAACGGCAACAAGGAAAGACGTGCAGAAGCGCCATAAGCAACGGCAAACTTCGAGCTGCTTCGTGTGCTTTTGCGGACACAACCAAATCAAGGTAGGTGCAAGAATGCCAAACCGTCGCAAGTTTCTCCAGACAATGTCGAGTGTACCCCTCGTCGGCGGCTTATTCGCGTCAAGTGCCAGCGCCGTCATTGCCAAAACAAGTGGCCGTGACTACTTCAAAGAGCTGGCCGTCCGTCCGTTCATTAACGCCGCCGGCACGTTTACGGCACTGACGGCCTCATTGATGCATCCTGAAGTGGTTGAGGCGATCAATTACGCATCCAGGCAGTTCGTGCCACTCAACGATCTGCACGAAG